>CAMDXD010000011.1 GCA_945877995.1 Bordetella parapertussis | reverse complement strand
CTGCCGACCGGGAACCGTGCGTCGACCAAGCAGGCCGAGTTCACCTATTCGCTGATGATGCACATGTCGGACGGACTGGGCGTGAACTGCACCTATTGCCACAACACGCAGAACTTCGCCAAGTGGGAAGGTGCGCCACCGCAGCGCGTGACGGCCTGGCACGGCATCCGGATGGCCCGCGAGATCAACACCGCGTACATCGAGCCGCTGACGTCGGTATTCCCGGCCGCACAGTTGGGCCCGACCGGCGATGTGGCGAAGGTGAACTGCGCGACCTGTCATCAGGGAGCCTACAAGCCGCTGTACGGCGCGAGCATGCTGCGTGACTACCCGCAACTGGGCAGGGTCACCGGCGCAACGGGTGCGACCAGCGCGGCGGCGGCGCCGGGCGTGCTCGGGCGCGTGCTGTTCGACACCGGCAGGTCCGACCTCTCCGCTGCGGCGAAGGCCGAGATCGACAAGGCGGTGAAGGCGGCCATGGCCGATGCCTCGGTGAAGATCGCGCTGTCCGGCTTCACCGACCGCACGGGCAACCCGCAGGCCAACCTCGACCTGGCGCGCAACCGCGCCGTAGCGGTGCGCGATGCACTGACTTCGGCCGGCGTGCCGGTGGCGCGCATCGACATGCGCAAGCCCGAGTTCGTGATCGGCGGTGCCGACGCCAACTCGCGGCGCGTGGACCTGGTCGCTGCCAGGTGAACCCGGGCTCGCTGCACCGGTCGCTGCCCTCGGCGGCGGCCGGTCCAGCGGTGCGGGGAGCCAATGCCGTCGCTGGGGATTCGCAGGTCCTCACCGGCGAGTGCGTCGATCGCACGCAGACTGCCGAGCCCGAGGTGGTGGTGGTGCTGGCGGATATCCGGCCTTCGTCCCGGCTCTGGGGATACGGCCGCTTCGTGTTCGGACGCAGCGCAGCGCGCGGCCAGCCTGGCGTGCGCTTCGCCAAGGTTCTGGGCAGCGGCTTCGAAGGCGGCTTCGGACTTAAGCCGAGCGCCTCGCGACAGGGGCTGCTCTGCCTGTTCGACGGTCCCGCAGCGGCACGCGACTTCCTCGAACGGTCCGCGCTGGTGCAGGCCTACCGGGACCATGCGCGCGAATACCTCGAAGTGCGGCTGCGTCCGTTCTCGTGCCGTGGCAGCTGGGACGGTATCCGCTTCGAGCCCGTGGCATCGCCACCGCAGGACGGACCGATCGCCGGCCTCACGCGCGCGTCGATCCGCCCGCGTCATGCGCGCGAGTTCTGGCGCAAGGCGCCCCCGGCGGAACGCTCGCTCGCCGATGCCCAGGGCTGCCTGCTTGCGGTCGGGCTGGGCGAGGCACCGCTGCTGCGCCAGGCGACCTTCACCGTCTGGGACAGCATCGCGTCGATGGATGGCTATGCGCGCACCGGTGCGCACATGGACGCGATCCGGGCCTCGCGCGAAGGCGGCTACTTCTCCGAGTCGATGTTCGTGCGATTCGTGCCCGAAGACCTGCGCGGTACCTGGAATGGACGTACCTATGCCTGATGGCTCACTGCCGTCCGGCCCAGGTGGTGTCGGACATGGCCGCGCCCTGAAGGACCATCGCACGGTAGTCGTCGGTGCCGGCATCGGGGGCCTGGTCACCGCGTTGCAGCTCGCCTGTGCCGGCGTGCAGGTGACCGTCGTCGAGCGTGCGGCGACTCCCGGCGGCAAGATGCGCCGCGTCGAAGCCGGCGGTGCATCGATCGATTCCGGACCCACCGTGTTCACGATGCGCTGGGTATTCGAGCAGATCTTCGCCGGTGCTGGTGCCTCGCTCGAGGAGCGGTTGAAGCTCTCGCCGCTGCCGGTGCTCGCACGCCACGCCTGGCGCGACGGCAGCCGCCTCGACCTGTTCGCCGACCATGAACGGTCGGTCGATGCGATCGGCGACTTCGCCGGCGCCGCCGAAGCGAAGCGGTTCCGCGCCTTCTGCGGCCAGGCCCGCGACGTCTACGACGCGCTGGAAGGGCCGTACATCCGCTCGTCGCGACCGAGCCTGGTCGGCATGGGTACCTCGCTCGGCATGCGCGGCATGAAGGAACTGGTAAAGCTCGGTCCGTTTACCTCGCTGGCTTCCAACCTCGCGCGCCAGTTCGCCGATCCGCGGCTGCGCCAGCTGTTCGGCCGCTATGCCACCTACTGCGGCAGCTCGCCCTGGAGCGCACCGGCCACCCTGCTGCTGGTCGCGCAGGTCGAGATGGACGGCGTCTGGTCAGTCGATGGCGGCATGCACGGGTTGGCCCGCGCGATCGCCACGCTGGCGGCCGAGCGTGGTGCCACGTTCCGATACGGCACGGCGGTCGACGAGATACTCGTGCGCGGTGGCCGGGCCTGCGGCGTGGTGCTGGGCGGTGATGAACGGATCGACGCGGACAGCGTCGTGTTCAACGGCGACGCGCATGCGTTGGCCAACGGCTGCCTCGGCGAGGCGGTGGCGGGCTCGGTCGATCGCGTGCCGCATGCTGCGCGCTCGCTGTCGGCGGTGACCTGGTCGATGCATGCGCGCACGGCCGGCTTCCCGCTCGACAACCATAACGTGTTCTTCGATGACGACTACGCATCGGAGTTCAGCGACATCTTCGGCGCCGCCCGACTGCCGTCGAAGCCGACCGTCTACATCTGCGCGCAGGACCGCGCGTCCGGCGTGGTGGCAGGCACGGCCCCGGTACTGGCGCCCGGCAGCCGCGAGCGCCTGCTGTGCCTGGTGAATGCGCCGGCCACTGGCGATACCCGCCCCCTCGAACCCTCGGAGATCGATGCATGCGAACACCGGATGCAGGCGCTGCTTTCCCATTGTGGCCTGGAGCTGGAGATCGACCCGGCGAGTACGGTCCGCACGACGCCGCACGATTTCGAGCGGCTGTTCCCGGCGACCGGGGGCTCGCTCTATGGGAGGGCGACGCAGGGATGGATGGCCCTGTTCAAGCGGTCGGCGTCGACCAGTCGCCTGCCGGGGCTCTACCTTGCGGGGGGCAGCGTGCATCCGGGGCCCGGGGTACCGATGGCGGCGATGTCCGGGCAGCTGGCGGCCGCGACGCTTCTGGGGCACCTCGGTTCGACCAGCCGGTCGGCACGGGTGGTTATCTCTGGTGGTATGTCGACGCGCTCAGTGACGACGGCCGCCACGGCCTGACCATCATCGCGTTCGTCGGCAGCGTCTTCTCGCCGTACTACCGGCGTGCGTTGTCGAAGGGTCCGGCCGACCCGGAACACTACTGCTCGATCAACGTGGCGCTCTACGGCGATGCCGGCAGGCGCTGGACGATGACCGAGCGGCGCCGGCGCTCGGTGCAGCGCACGGCTGGCTCGTTCACGGTCGGCCCGAGCCGGCTCGAGTGGGACGGCAACTGCCTGACCATCGACATCGACGAGGTCGGCGTACCGCTGCCGCAGCGGGTGCGCGGGCGGGTCAGGGTGCATCCGCATGCGCTGTCGCCGTTCGTCACCGCGCTCGACGATGGCGGGCGCCACCGCTGGGGACCGATCGCTCCCGCCGCGACCGTCGAGGCCTGCTTCGACCGTCCCGGCATGAGCTGGTCCGGGCACGGCTACCTCGACAGCAACGAGGGCGACGAACCGATCGATCGGCCGTTCCGTGAATGGGACTGGTCGCGTGCCAGCCTGCGCGACGGCCGCACCGCGGTGATCTACGACGTGCGGCAGAAGGTCGGTGCAGACCGGGTACTCGCGCTTCGCTTCGACCGCGATGCAAAGGTCGAATCCTTCGAGCCGCCGCCCCGGCAGCCCCTGCCCAGGACGGCCTGGCGCATCGGTCGCACGATGCGCACCGATCCGGGTACGCAGGCGACCGTCACGCAGACGCTCGAAGACACCCCGTTCTACGTGCGCTCGGTGCTGTCTTCCGGGCTGCTCGGCGAAACGGTGGTGTCGATGCACGAGACGCTCAACGTGCCTCGGCTGACCTCGACCGCCGTGCAACTGATGCTGCCGTGGCGAATGCCGCGCACTGGCTGACTCCGCCGCCATGCTGCCTTCGCACGACCGTTATCCCTACTCAGGCATCGACACCCGCCCCGCCTATGAATGGCCGGATGGCAAGCGCCTGGCCGTCTACATCGCGGTGAACGTCGAGCACTTCCCGTTCGGCGCCGGTGGCGGGATCGATCTCGACCGCGAGACGAAGCCGTGGAGCCAGCGCAGCTGGATGTGGCGCGAGTACGGCAACCGGGTCGGCGGCTGGCGCCTGGCCGAACTGTTCGATGAGCTGGGCATCAACGTCGGCGTCATCGTGAACTCGGAGAACTACGAGCACAGCCCTGAACTGGTCGCCCGCTACCGCGATCGCGGCGACGAGATGATCGGCCACGGCATCTCGAACGGCACCGAGCGTCCGATCGACATGTCGCCCGAGGCGGAAGCGCGGATGACGCGCGAGGTTACGGACATGATGGCCCGCGCGGACGGCGTCCGGCCAGAGGGCTGGCTTTCGCCCTACCTCACACCCAGCCTGCAGACGCCCGATTACCTGGTCGATAACGGTTATTCATACGTGCTCGACTGGGGCACCTGCGACGAGCAGCCGTTCTGGATGAAAGGAGGCAGCGCAGGGCGCCAGGGGCGGCTGCTGTCGATGCCCTATCCGATCGAGCTCAACGACCAGCCAGCGATCGTCGGCCGTCGCCATACCGCCGAGCAGTACGCGGACATGCTGATCGACCAGTTCGACGAGATGAAGCGCCGCTCGCGCAAGGCGCCGCTGGTGTTCGGCATGTCGCTGCATACCTTCATCGTCGGCCAGCCTTTCCGCATCGTGCACCTGCGCCGCGCGCTCGAACACATGCGTGCCAACAGCGAAGGGGTCTGGTGGCCGCTGCCGCGCGATATCGCGCGCTACTACCGTACGTTGCCCGGGTCGGTCCAGCTTTCGGCCGGGTGACGCGCGTAGCGGGGGTGGGCTTCACCCCCGCCCAGCTAGCGCGAGAGGTCGCGCACGATGTGCTGCTGCCTGCGCGAGATGGCCACCTTGTCGGCCAGGCCCTTGAGCAGCACCACCCAGTGTGCATCCGTCTCGGCACCGGACAGCCGCTCGAAGCCGACGATCGCATCGCGCGCGACCAGGCAGTTGCGATGGATGCGCACGAAGCGCTTTGCGTACTCCTGTTCCAGCCGCGTCAGCGACTCCTCGATCAGGTACTCGCGCCGCGCGGTGCGGATCGTCACGTACTTCAGTTCGGCCTTGAAATACACGATGTCGGCGATCGGGACCAGATAGACCTTGCCGCCCTCGGTCACCGACAGATGCTGGCGCGGTGCGTCCGACAGCCCGCGCAGGAGATCTGCGCGCAGGGGTGCGATCGCACGTGCCTTGAGCAGCGCTTCGGCCAGCCGCGAGGCGCGGATCGGCTTGAGCAGGTAGTCGATCGCATGGAGTTCGAATGCCTTCACCGCGTATTCCTCGTACGCGGTGATGAAGATCACCGCTGGCGGGTGCTGCAGTTTGAGCAGGTGCTCGGCGAGTTCGACGCCGCCCATCTCCGGCATCCGGATGTCGAGCAGTACCAGGTCGGCATCCTGGCCCTGCAGCAGCTCCAGGGCTTCGCGGCCGGTGGCGGCTTCACCGATCACCTCGAGGGGCACCTTCACTGCGCAGTCGACCAGCAGGTCGCGCAGGCGGTTGCGCGCGGGGGCCTCGTCGTCGACGATCACCACGCGAAGCAGCGGTTCGGAAGGCATGCTCATCATCGATCCCCGGATTGGCGTGAGGGTGGCGGAGTACCTGCGCCGGGCAAGGCCCGGCGGTCGGTGTCGGTATAGGGCACGCGGATGCTCACCTCGTAGCGGCCTTCATGCTCCCGTATGCGCATGCGCGCCTCGGCGTCGAAGAACAGCTGCAGGCGTTCCCGGATGTTGTCGACTGCGATGCGGTTGCCCTGCCTGCGCTCGCCCCCTGCCGGCACCGGATTGGACAGCAGCGTGTGGACTTCGTTTCCGGTGCGGAAGATCCGGATCACCACGGTACCGGTGGCCATCGACGGTTCGATGCCGTGGTAGACCGCATTCTCGAGCAGCGGCTGGAGGATCAGCGTCGGCAGGCGAGCCTCGCCCGGCATCTGCTCGATGTCCCACTCGACACGCAGCCGGTCGCCGAGGCGCACCGACTCGATCGCCAGGTACTGCCGCGCGAGCTCCACTTCGCTGGCGAAGGTCGACAGCGCACGGCTGTCGGCCATCAATGCCCTGAACAGGTCCGCGAGGTCTTCCAGCACGTGCTCCGCCCGCCGGGGGTCGGCGCGGATCAGCGACAGCACCGCGTTCAGGCTGTTGAACAGGAAGTGCGGCTGGATGCGCGCCTGCAACGCCTGCAGCCGCGCCTCGACCAGTGCCGGCGACAGCGCGCGGTTGCGCAGTTCGAACCACGCGAGCAGCGTGCAGACGGTGATGATCGTGCAGAACAGGTGGCGCGGCAGCGTGTCGCCCACGGTGCCCGGTACCCCTGCGTCCAGCAGGCTGAATGCCGCGGTCACGCCCATCGCGGTCAGCAGTACCGCCGCCACGCCCCACTCGTAGCGGACACGGTCGAGCAGGGGTTGCGCGGCGGCGAGGATCAGCAGCGTGAGGAACATCACCGGCTGCACCAGCGCGGAGACCTCGATCAGCGTCTCGCCCATCGCAGACAGGGCCTGCGTCTTGAGCAGCGCGGCCACGAGGGAGGCCGCATTGACACCGAGCAGGATGCGCAGCAGTACGCCGAGGTTGCGGAAGTCGGGCAGGGGCGCCGCGCTGCGCACGGCGTCCGCAGCATTGCGCGCTGCCTCCGTCCGGGCAGGGGGGGCGGAGTTTTCGCCTATACTCGGGCCGCCGTTCATCCTTCTATTGTCGACGCCAGACTGCGCCCGATGCAACCCGAGATTCCAGATACACCCGGCGCCGTCCCGCCCGCCAACCCGGAGGCCCCTGCCCCCGCGGGCGGCGCGATCGGCGGCATCAGCGGTGGCAGCAGCTGGTCCGGTCGGTTCGACGAGCCGGTATCGGAACTGGTCAAGCGCTACACCGCCTCGGTCGACTTCGACAAGCGGCTCGCCGAGTACGACATCCAGGGCTCGCTCGCGCATGCACGGATGCTTGCCGGCTGCGGCATCCTGGCGGCGCAGGACCTCGCCGACATCGAGCGCGGGATGGCGCAGATCCTCGACGAGGTACGGTCGGGCCGGTTCACATGGCGCCTCGATCTCGAGGACGTGCATCTCAACATCGAGCGCCGGCTGACCGAACTGGTCGGCGATGCTGGCAAGCGGCTGCATACCGGCCGTTCGCGCAACGACCAGGTGGCCACCGATGTCCGGCTGTGGCTGCGCGCGTCGATCGATGCGATCGACGGTGCACTGCGTGCGATGCAGTCCGCCCTGCTCGGGCTTGCTGCACAGCATGTCGAGACTGCGATGCCCGGCTTCACGCATCTGCAGGTTGCGCAGCCGGTCTCTTTCGCTCACCACCTGATGGCGTACTTCGAGATGCTAGTGCGCGACCGCGAGCGCTTCGCCGACTGCCGCAGGCGGGTAAACCGCCTGCCGCTCGGCGCTGCGGCGCTGGCCGGCACCAGCTTCCCGATCGATCGTGAGCGGGTCGCGCGCGAGCTCGGCTTCGATTCGATCTGCGCGAACTCGCTCGACGCCGTATCCGATCGCGACTTCGCGATCGAGTTCTGCGCTGCCGCTGCCCTTACGATGACCCACCTGTCGCGATTCTCCGAGGAACTGATCCTCTGGATGAGCCCGCGCTTCTCGTTCATCGACCTCGCGGATCGCTTCTGCACCGGCTCGTCGATCATGCCGCAGAAGAAGAACCCCGATGTGCCGGAGCTGGTGCGCGGCAAGGTCGGCCGGGTCAACGGCCACCTGGTCGCGCTGCTCACCCTGATGAAGGGCCAGCCGCTCGCCTACAACAAGGACAACCAGGAAGACAAGGAGCCGCTGTTCGACACCGTCGACACGCTGCTGATGACGCTGACCATCTATGCCGACATGGTCGGTGGCATCCGGGTCAAGCCCGATGCAATGCGCGAGGCACTGAAGCAGGGGTTCGCCACCGCCACCGATCTCGCCGACTACCTGGTGCGCAAGGGCGTGCCGTTCCGCGATGCGCACGAGGCGGTCGCGCGCGCGGTGCGCCATGCGGAGCAGGCTGGCTGCGACCTGCCCGACCTGCCGCTGGCCGACCTGCAGTCGTTCTCGCCAGCCATCGGCGAAGACGTCTACGCCGTGCTCACCGTCGAAGGCTCGATGGCGAGCCGCAGCCATGCCGGCGGCACCGCGCCCTCCGCGGTGCGCGCGGCGATCGAGGCTGCACGCAGCCGTATCTGACCTGCTGGATCAGTGGTGCATCAGTGGTGCATTTGCCCGCCGGTGACACGCTCATGGCCGGCCAGGTCACGATCGCTGAACACCTCGGTGAAGCCATGCGCGGCCAGCAGCTCGCGTACGGCTGGCCCCTGGTCATGGCCGTGCTCGAGGATCAGCCAGCCGCCGTCGGCGAGGGCGGCCGGCGCCTGCGCGATGATCTCGCGCACGGCCGCCAGCGCGTCGTCGCCTGGCGTCAGTGCCGAGCGCGGTTCGAAACGCAGGTCGCCCTGGTCGAGGTGGGCATCGGCCGCGGCGATGTAGGGCGGGTTGCCGACGATCATCGCCAGCCGCTTGCCGTCGATACCCTGCAGCCAGTTGCCGATCACGAAATCGATGTTGGCGCACCCCAGTGCGGCGGCGTTGAGCCGGGCGACGCCGATCGCGTCTGCCGATGCATCGATCGCCAGCACGTATGCCTGGGGATGCTCGAGCGCCAGCGTGATGCCGACGCAGCCGCTGCCAGTGCCGAGGTCGACCACTTCGGGCCGGCCTTGTACCGGCAGGCGTGACAACGCCGCGTCGACCAGGCCTTCGGTCTCGGGCCGCGGGATCAGCACCGCAGGCGTGACGGCGAACTCGCGGCTGTAGAACTCGCGCTCGCCCAGCAGGTAGGCGATCGGTTCGCCGGCAGCGCGCCGCTCGATCAGCGATTCGAAGCGCATCCGGTCGACGGCGCCCAGCTGGCGGCCGGGATAGGACACGATCTGCGCGAAGGTCGCCCCGGTCACGTGCTGCAGCAGCAGCCGCGCGTCCACCGTGTCCAGCGAATGGCCGCGCAAGGCGAGCGTCAGCGCGTCGCTGTAGGTCAGCGTGGGTAACGAAGATGAAGCCGGGTAACTGGGCATGGTCAGGCGGCCTCCGACATGGCGGCGAGTTGCTCTGCCTGGTGCTCGGCCACCAGCGCCGATACGAGCGGCGCGATGTCGCCGTCCATGATCTGGTCGATCTTGTACAAGGTGAGGTTTATCCGGTGGTCGGTGACGCGTCCCTGGGGAAAATTGTAGGTGCGGATGCGTTCGGATCGGTCGCCGCTGCCGACGAGCGATTTGCGTTCGGCCGCCTGCTTTGCCTGCTGAGAGCGCACCTGCACGTCCTTGATGCGCGCAGCGAGCACCGACATGGCCTGGGCCTTGTTCCGGTGCTGCGACCGGTCATCCTGGCATTCCACCACGATACCGGTCGGCAGGTGGGTGATGCGCACGGCTGAATCGGTCTTGTTGATGTGCTGGCCGCCGGCGCCCGAAGCCCGGTAGGTGTCGATGCGCAACTCGGACGGATTGAGCACGACGTCACTCACCTCGTCTGCCTCCGGCAGCACCGCCACCGTGCAGGCCGAGGTGTGGATACGGCCCTGTGTTTCCGTCGCGGGTACGCGCTGCACCCGGTGCCCGCCCGATTCGAACTTCAGCTTCGAATAGGCGCCGTGGCCGATGATCTTCGCGATCACTTCCTTGTAGCCGCCGAGCTCGGCCGCATTCTGCGAGATGACCTCGACCTTCCAGCCGCTGCGTTCGGCATGGCGCACGTACATCCGGAACAGGTCGCCGGCGAACAGCGCCGACTCGTCGCCGCCGGTGCCCGCACGCACCTCCAGGAACAGGTTGCGCTCGTCGTTGGGATCTTTCGGCAGCAGGGCCTGCTGCAGCGCCTGCTCGAGTACGACGATGCGATCGCGGCCCTCGCGCAGTTCGGTCTCGGCCAGTTCGCGCATGTCGGGGTCGGACAGCAGCGCCTCGGCCTCGCGCAGCGACTGGCCGACCGCGCCGTGCTGGCGGTAGAGGTCGACCACGCCTTCGAGTTCTGAACGCTCGCGAGTCAGCCGGCGGTACTGGTCGAGGTTGTCCGTCGCGTCGGCGCGACCGAGGATCGCATTGACCTCGTCGAGCCGTTCGGCGAGCTGCGCAAGCTTGGCAGCGATACTCGGGTTCATCGCGGCGCCGCTACGAGCGGTCGCCAGCGCGCGCGCGTCCCGACAGCAGTTGGGCGAGTTCGTCGCGGCTACCCTCACCGAGGTTGTTCAGGGCGTGCGACGGTGCATGCAGGAGCTTGTTGGTGATCGATCGCGACAGGCGATCGATCACCAGTTTCGGATCGTCGCCCAGTGTCAGCCGCCGTATCGCCTGCTCGACCTCGCGCTGGCGCGACCGTTCGGCCTCGTCGCGCAGCGCACGGATGGTGGGCACCAGTTCGCGTGTCGATACCCAGTGCATGAAGTCGGATACGCCGAGCGAGATGATTGCCTCGGCGTCGTGGACGGCGCCGGCCCGCGACTCGCGGCCCAGTTTGACGATCTCGCCCAGGTCATCGACGGTGTACAGGAACACGTCGTCCATGCGTGCGGCTTCCGCTTCGACGTCGCGCGGAACCGCCAGGTCGACGATGAACACCGGCTTGCGACGCCGCGCCTTGAGCGTGCGCTCGAGCAGGCCTTTGCCGATGATCGGCAACTGGCTGGCGGTGCAGGTGATGACGATGTCGTATTCGGGCAGGCGGTCGGGCAGGTCGGCCAGCCCCATCGCATTGCCGCCATGGCGTTCGGCCAGCAACTGGCCACGGGCCTGGGTGCGGTTGGCGAAGCTGACCATGCGCGGTTTGCGTGCGCAGAAGTGCGCAGCGCACAGATCGATCATCTCGCCGGCACCGATGAACAGCACGCGCTGCTCGGCGATCGACGGGAACAGGCGCTCGGCGAGCGCGACTGCCGCGGCCGCCATCGATACCGAGCTGCCGCCAATCTCGGTCTCGGAGCGCACCCGCTTCGCGATCGAGAACGTCCGCTGGAACAGCTTGTGCAACAGGGATCCGAGGGTGCCGGCATTCTCGGCCGACCGCACGGCCTGCTTGAGCTGGCCGAGTATCTGCGGTTCGCCCAGCACCATCGAATCGAGCCCGGCAGCAACCCTGAACGCATGGCGCGCCGCGTCCTGCGACGGCAGCGTGTAGACGTACGGCTTGAGCGCGTCGCGCTCGAGCTTGTGATAGTCGGCCAGCCAGCCAGTCGCGTACTGCGGATCGTTCGTGCTGCAGTAGATCTCGGTCCGGTTGCAGGTCGAGAGGATCGCCGCTTCCGATACCGGCCCGGTCTCGACCAGGTTGCGCAGCGCCTCGGGCATCGTTTCGCCATTGAAAGCGACCCGCTCGCGTACCTTGACCGGTGCGCTCTGGTGGTTGATGCCGACTGCGTAGAGTTGCATGAATCGAGAACCGGTTGGCGAGGGAGCGGGACGGTCAGAAATGTCCGGTGTGTCAAGAGAAGTTAACACACATTGGTGTCAATGCGAAAGTACAACAGCTGGAAATGTGTCGAGGCCAGCGGCAGGAAACTCGCCGCAGGCTGGCGCCGGCTTTCCGCTGCGATCCCGGGATGGCACCCGGGCGGGCGTTACAGGCAGCTGCCGCCCAGTGCTTCGAGGAACAGTGCGACGCCCGTGACCTGCCAGGCAGCAAACGCCATCAGCCCGCCGGCGGCGAGCACCAGCAGGGCCGTGCGGTGCGGCACGACCGGGTCGATGGCGGAATCGGCGATCCTGTCCATGGGGACAGTATACCGCGGCGTGGCGGCGGCTCAGCCGGCACCGGCTGCGCGCAGCGTGGCCGGCGAAGGCTCGGCAACCGGCAGCAGCACCAGCGCGCCGAACACGCCCAGCGCGATCGAGATCATCCAGGCGATATTGTAGGACCCGGTGCTGTCGAACAGGTACCCGGCAAACCAGGCGCCGAGAAAGCCGCCGATCTGGTGGCTCATGAACACCACGCCGAACAGCGTCGCCAGGTAGCGCGTGCCGAACAGCTGGGCCACCAGGCCGGAGGTCGGCGGGACGGTGCCCAGCCACAGGAAGCCGATGATGGCGCCGAACGCCAGCGCCAGCGTCGGCGTCATCGGCAACAACAGGACAAGGACGAACAGGAGCGCTCTGCCAGCGTATATGAACGAGAGTAAGTGCTTCTTCGCGTAGCGTGAGCAGGCGGCGCCGAACAGGTACGACCCGAAGATGTTGCACAGCCCGATCAGCGCCAGCGAGTTGGCGGCCACCGCCGCCGAAATGCCGCGGTCGGCGAGGTAGGCCGGCAGGTGGGTCGCGACGAACGAGACATGGAAGCCGCAGACGAAGAACGACAGCGTCAGCAGCCAGTAGCCGGGATGCCTGCCCGCGCGGGCGAGTGCCGCCCAGGCACTGCTGTCCTCTCCTGCTGCGGGCGCCGTCCCGCCTGCGTTCGCCTTGTGGGCGAGACCGAACGAAACGGCGAAGGCTACCGCCATCGCGATCGACAGCAGCATGAACGCTGTCTGCCAGTCGAAGGTCGTGACCAGCGCCTGTGCGCCCGGCACCATCGCGAACTGCCCGAACGACCCCCCCGCCGTGACCAGGCCGAAGGCAGTCCCGCGCTGGGCCGGCGTGACCACCCGCCCGACCGCGCCCAGCACCACCGGCAGCGTGAGCAGGCTCATGCCCAGGCCGACCACCCCGCCCAGGGTCAGCACCAGGCTGTTCGGCCCCTGCGCGAACCCGGCCAGCACCAGCCCCAGGCCGTAGATCAGGGTGCCGGCTGCGATCACCCGGTTCGGACCGAAACGGTCCGACAGCATGCCGGCGGCTGGCCCGAGCAGCCCGGTCAGCAGGGTCTGCAGCGCGATCGCCAGGCCGAACACCTGGCGGCCGATTTCGAGGTCGACGGTGACCGGCTTCAGGAAGATGCCGAACGACTGCCGCACACCCATGCCAAGGGTGATCACGATCGCACCGCAGACCAGCACGGTCACGGCGCCTGCCTGCAGCGAGGTCTTCTTCACAACGGTTTCGTTCGAGGCCGTCTGGCTCATCGCGCAATGCTCCGGGCGCCGCGGCGCGTGCGCAGACGTCCACGGCAGTGCCGGCAGTGTAACAAGCAGGGTCCGCTGCCGCGAATCGAAGCCGAATCTGCGTCGAAACCACGCCGAATCGACGGTTGGCCAGTCCGTCCTGATTACAATCCGCCCCAGCGTGGACAGATACGGTACCCATCCGCGCAGACGGCGATCCGGGATGACACCGGCGCGCGAACGCCATCAAGACCGGGCGCCGCGGCAGACGATCGCCAGCCATCAGGGGCAAGACATGAGTGAAGAAGCGCAGCGCAACGTGAACAAGGTCGAGTGGCTCTGGCTGCTGATACTGCTCGGCAACGTGATCACAGCCTTGCTGGTGATGTGGATCGGACCCACCCACCTCGATGAGTCGTACCAGCGGTTTGCGACGATGGCGCTGGTCGTCGGCGGTGCGCTGGCGCTGCCGACGCTGCTGGTCCACCAGAAGTGGAACCAGCTCCGCTATCGCACGCCGCGGCCCGACCCGGAGAGCCATGACGACCTGCAGGCGGCGCAGATCTGGATGATTACCGGGGCGATGGCGAGCAGCCTGCCGATGTATGTCGGCATCGGCTTCTACATGTTCACCGGCAACAGTTCGGTGCTGATGGTGCTGACCGGCATATCGCTCGGCATCATGTCGAATTTCCGTCCGGCAACGCTGTTCGGCACGGCCTGAATTTGCTGAACCCTCTGAACCCTCCGCATTCTCTGCACCCGGACGGCAGGGTGCCCGGGCCCGCGTCGCGCGCGCAAGGGCTGGTGCGCCTGCAGGCGTTCCTGCCGCATGCCGGCAGGGACTATGCGGCGCGGCGCAACCACGACCACGGACCGCAGGCACGCGACAACGTGTCTGTGCTGTCGCCATGGATCCGGCATCGCCTGGTCACCGAGCCCGAGGTGGTTGCCGCCGTCCTCGGCCGGCATGCGCCGTCGGCCTGCGCGAAGTTCGTGCAGGAGGTGTGCTGGCGCACCTACTGGAAAGGCTGGTTCGAGCAGCATCCCGATGCGTGGATGCGCTACCGCAGCGGCCTTGATCTGCTTGTCGACCGGCTCGACCGGGATGCCGCGCTGGCAGAGCGCTACCGGCAGGCGGTCGAGGGCCGCACCGGCATCGCCTGCTTCGATGCCTGGGCTACGGAACTCGCCGGCCATGGCTACCTGCACAACCATGCGCGGATGTGGACGGCGAGCATCTGGATCTTCACGCTCCGGCTGCCTTGGGAACTGGGCGCTGACTGGTTCCTGCGCCACCTCGCCGATGCTGACCCTGCCTCGAACACGCTGTCGTGGCGCTGGGTCGGCGGGTTGCAGACCCGGGGCAAGCACTACCTTGCGCGAGCGGCCAACATCGCCGAGTACACCGATGGCCGGTTCGACCCACGCGGCGAACTCGACGAAGCTGCTGCGCCGCTGCCCGCCGATGCCCCGTTCGAGCGGCAGCCCCTGCGGTTGCCCGCACGGCCACGGCCCGGCGTGCGTGCCGGCCTGCTGATGACCGTCGACGACCTGCATCCGGAATCGGCATTCGCGGCGAGTCCCGGCATCGACTGGGCGGCGGCAGCCCTCCTCGATGTGCCGGACGCGGGAGCGTTGCTGCCTGCAGGTGCCGCGGCGCGCGCGTTTCGCACGGTGGCGCTGGCAGACGCCGGCTGGCGCTGGACGGCCGCGTCCGGCCTGCAGGTCGACCATGCCGCCGCCGCTTCGGTGGTCGACTGTGTCGACTGGGCCCGCGCGCACGGCCTGCGGCAGGTGGTCGCGCCGCACGCCTGCGTCGGTCCGATCCGGCCGGTGCTGGATGCGCTCGGCCCTGCGCTCGATGAGCACGGTATCGCCCTGGTGCAGTGGCAGCGGCGCTGGGATGCCGCCGCGTGGCCGCATGCCGCGCGCGGGTTCTTCAACTTTCGCGAGCACATCGGCAAGCTGGTAGCCGACTGCGATGGCATGAACCTTTCGGCCTGACGTCTGCTGCCGAGCGGGCCACGCCATCCCTTCCGCCGGTATAGTCCACGCTTCACCGAGATTCGAGTTGCAGGGAGTTTCGATGTCCGCGCCGTCCACAGCATTCGTCAACGTCCCTGGCCCGTGTTCCGGCCGCCCGCCGCTCGCCGTCGCGGTCGCCCTGGTCCTGTCCACCGCCGCCCTTGCCGCTAGCGCGCCCTTGCAGGCAGCCGAGGCACCCTTTCCCGTGCGGCCGATCCGCATGGTGATCCCGCAGTCGCCTGGCGGCGGCTCCGACTCGATCGGCCGTCTCACCGCTCAGAAGCTCTCCGAGAACTTCAGCCAGACTTTCGTGGTCGACAACCGTCCCGGTGCTGCCGGCATGCTCGGCGCCGAACTGGTGCGCCAAGCCACGCCCGATGGCTACACGATCCTGCTGTCGGCGATCGACACCATCACCGCGCCGCTGGTGACGAAGAACGCACCGTTCGATCCGGTGAAGCACTTCGCACCGATCACCCAGCTCACGACCTCGCCCAACGTGATCCTGGTCACGCCGTCGTTTCAGGCGAAGACGATGAAGGAGCTGGTCGACATCGCACGCGCGAAGCCGAAACAGATCGACTACGCATCCTCCGGCATCGGCAGCATGCAGCACCTCGGCGGCGAACTGCTGAACGTGCTGGCGAAGATCGAACTGACCCATGTGCCGTACAAGGGTGGCGGGCCGGCGCTGGTCGACCTGCTCGCCGGTCGGGTGCCGGTGATGGTGTCGGGCACCCAGGGCGCGCTGCCTTTCATCCGCACCGGCAAGGCGCGCGCGCTGGGCGTCACCAGCCCGAAGCGCAGCGCGGCGCTGCCCGACGTGCCGACGGTGGCCGAGGCACTCGGCCTGCCGGCCTACGAGGCGCTCAACTGGCAGGGGCTGTTCGCGCCGACCGGCACGCCTGGCCAGGTGGTCAAGCGGCTGGCCGACGAGACGATCAAGGTACTCAATGCCGCAGACGTGAAGGCTCGGCTGGCCGAACTCGGCTTCGACCCGGTCGGCAACACGCCGGCCGAATTCAGCGCGCTGGTGCTGGCCGAGCAACGCAAGTGGGTGAAGCTGATCCAGGCTGCGGGCATCAAGCCGGAATAGCACCCGGGCCAGACACCAGACACCAGACAACCAGGGAGCGTATCGCGATGACAAGGGCAGCAGCGAAGAAGGCGCCGGTGGCGGCCGCCTTCCCAAGGCCGGCAGTGCCGAAGATCGCAGTGCCGCGCGGACTGCGGCAGGTGTCGTCGACCCTGGTCGATGCCGGCGCTTCCTGGGGCGCAAAGCTCTTGAAGGGGCAGGTGGTGCGCTTCATCGACCTCGAGGGCCAGCAGGCGGTCGACTTCCTCTGCTACAACGCCAGCGACACGCGCGACCGCTACAACGCGGCCAACACGATGAAGATGGCCGAGAACCTGTACCTGAACACCGGCACGGTGCTCTACGGCGAGTACGCGACGCCACTGATGAAGGTGCTCGCGTCCAACTGCCCGAACCACGACACCATCGGCGGCTGCTGCAGCGTCGAGATCAACCAGTTGCGCTACAACCGCCGCACCCACAGCTGCCGCGCGAACTTCCTGCACGAGCTGGGCAAGTTCCGCATGGGTGAGCCGGACGTGGTTGCCAACGTCAACTGGTTCATGAGCGTGCCGATCGGCGCCGACGGCCACATGGCAATCTCCGACAGCCCGTCCCAAGCGGGCGCCTTCGTCGACGTCGAGGCGCTCACCGACGTGCTGGCGGTAATCTCCAACTGCCCGCAGAAGTACAACCCGGCGTGCGGCTACAACCCGACGCCGGTGCAGGTCGAGGTCTATTCGAAGTCCGGCCGCTAGCCGCCCAGCGCCGGCACCCACGCAGGAACCGAAACAGGAGCGAACCATGCCGATCACCCGCGGCAACCCGCCGGGCCACAAGCACATGCGGGCCACCGTCTACAACCACTTCGTCCGGGTCGACCAGCCGAAGAGCATGATCTTCATCTCCGGCCAGCTCGCGCGCGGCGAAGACGGCCAGATGGTCGGCGGCAACAGCATGCTCGAGCAGTCGCGCCAGGTGCTGCGCAACGTGCAGCTCGCGCTCGAAGCCGCCGGTGCGACGATGGCCGACGTCGTCTGGACCACCGTGTTCACCACCGACATGCGCGAGTTCCGCGAGATCGTCGCCGCGCGCGAGGAGTTCTGGCGCGACCACCTGCCGACCAGCACGATGATCGAGATCAATCATCTCACCGAGCCGGCAGCGAAGATCGAAGTGCAGGTCATCGCGGCGGTCGCATGAGCGCCCTGTCGTCGGAAGCGGGCTACGTGCTGTACGTCCAGCCTGGCTGAAGCAGCTGTCTCCGGGCGAAAGAGTTTCTTTCGCGACACCAGATCCCGTACCGGGTGGCCGACATCCGGCGCGACCCCGCCGACCTCGCGGCGCTGCATGCGTTTGGCGTGCGCAACCTGCCGGTGCTGGCGCGCGGCAGCGAGTTCGTGTTCGGGCAACAGCTCGCCGACGTGGCGCGCTTCGTCGGCGTCACGCTCGAGGTGCATGAGCCGCTGGCACCCGAGGTGCTGATGCAGCGCTGGACCGCGATCCTGCGCAGCACGCAGCGCCTGTGCGAACAGCTGCCGCTGCAGGCGATCGACCTGGCGCCGATCGAGGGCAGGCCGGGCACGCTGGGCGAGCTCGCCTGGCATGTGTTCGGCATCGGCGACGGCTTCATCGAGTGCGTCGAAGGGCGCGAGATCGACTGGGTGGGCGTATCGATGCGCTTCCCGCCCGGCGGTGTGCCCGATGGCCGCATCGCGAGCGAGTATGGCGATGGCGTGATCGGCCGGCTGGAACAGTGGTGGCAGGCGGCCGATGCAGCGAAGCGCAGCGGTGCCGGCGAGGTCGACACGCCACAGGGCAAGGTCGAGCTCCATTCCTTCCTGGAGCGCCAGACCTGGCACAGTGGCCAACACGCCCGCCAGCTCGCCGATGTGATCGAACGCCACGGCGGGAAGGCCGAATGGCCGATGCGCGACCGCGAACTGCAGGGCCTTCCGATGCCCGTCGCCGTGTGGGGCTGACGCCGAAATCCGGGTCTGACCCCAGGGTCAGACCCGGGTTTCAGGGCGGGCCTCAGGCTGCGGGTTGGTTGATCGCGTGCGGCGGCCGGCGACCGTTCAGCACTTCGACCACGTCCATCGCGGCCTGCATCGCGATGTCGCGCCGGATGCGCTCGACGGCAGAGCCGAGGTGCGGCGTGAAGAAGGTGCGATCGGGCATCGCCAGCAGGCGCGCGTTCACGCTGTGCGGCCGGTCCTGCAAGGCCCAGTCTTCCAACTCGAACACGTCCGCGGCGTAGCCGCCGAGATGGCCTGACTCGAGCGCGTCGGCGACCGCTTCTTCGTCGACGACCGAGCCGCGTGCGGTGTTCACCAGCAGTGTGCCCGGCCGCATGCGCGACAGGAAGGTGGCCCCGACCAGGTGGAACGATTCCGCGTTGAGCGGAATGCACACGCAGACGAAGTCGCTGCGCGCCGCGAGTTCGTCGAGGCTGGCTGCAGTGAGGCGCAAGGCGTCCTCCTGGTCTGGTGACAGCGGGGCCTTGTCCCAGTAGAGCAGCTGCGCGCGAAAGCCGGCCAGCCGGCGCGCTACCGCCTTGCCAACCGCGCCGCCGCCGATCAGTCCGATCGTACTGCCGTCCAACCCGGTTCCGTAGAGCGTGGGCCGCCATCCCTCGAAGCGGCCCGAGCGGACCAGCCGGTCGCCGGCAGGCATGTGCCGGCCGAGCGCGATCAGGTGGCCGACCGTGAGTTCGGCGGTGGGTGCGGTCAGCAGGTCGGTGACGATCGTGATCCACACGCCGCGCCGCGTGCAGGCGGCGACATCGTAATTGTCGAAGCCCTTCAGCGCGCAGGCGACGATCTTCAGCGACGGGCAGGCCGCGAGGAATGCATCGTCGACCGTCTCGGTCATGAAGCCGATCAGCGCGTCGGCGCCCTGGCAGGCCTCGAGCAACTTGCGCGCGGGCCACGGCTCGCGTGTCTCGTTGCAGATGACGTGCGCATGCTGTTCCAGCAAGGTACGTACTTCCGGATGAACCCAGTTGGCGACGACGACGGTGGGCTTGTTTTGGTTGGGCATCGAGTTGAACCGTAGTTGAAACGTCATCATAAGATCACACACGGTTGTTACAACCGTGCGCATGGATTCGACTTCACCCTTGTTCACCGAGCCGCTGCCCGGTGCGCCCGCGTTGTCGCTCGACGCGATCGAAGTCGTCTACCCGGACGGCACTGTCGGCCTGCGCGCGACCAGCCTGCGCTTCGCGCCGGGCGACTTCGTGGTACTCCTCGGCCCTTCGGGTGCCGGCAAGTCGACGCTGCTGCGTTCGCTGAACGGACTGGTACGCACGACGGCGGGCAGGATCGACGTCGCTGGCATCGGCGATATCCGTCCGCGCCGCGCGCTGCGCAGGCACCGGCAGCGCTGCGCGATGGTGTTCCAGCAGCACCAGCTGATCGGCCGGCTCACCACGCTGCAGAACGTGCTCACCGGGCGCCTGTCGTACCACTCGACGCTGCGTTCGCTGTGGCCGCTGCCGCTGGCTGACAAGCGGATCGCGCTCGACTGCCTGGACCGCGTCGGCCTGCTCGACTGCGCACCGAGGCGGGTCGATGAACTGTCGGGCGGGCAGCAGCAGCGCGTGGGCATCGCGCGGGCGCTGGCCCAGCAGCCGCGGATCATGCTCGCCGACGAGCCGGTCGCGAGCCTCGATCCGGCGACCTCGATGCGCGTGCTCGGCCTCATCCATTCGATCTGCAAGGCCGACGGCATCACCGCGATCGTGAGCCTGCACCAGGTCGACCTCGCACGACGGTTCGCCGATCGGGTGGTGGGCATCGGTGCCGGATCAGTCGTGTTCGACGGCCCGCCAGACCGGCTCGACGACGCGGCACTGTTGGCGATCTACGGCGCCGGAGCGGCACCCGCCGAGGGCGAGCGCATCGACCCGGCGGGCGTGGCCGGCGAGGCTGCACGCGAGAGCGACCGCCACCCATTGCAGGCCGTGGCCTGACCGCCTGCCCTGGCCACATTTCCCGACCCCATCCCCCGACCCTATCCTTCCCGGAGTACTCCATGGACCGCCGCCTCTTCCTGAACCGCGCTCGCCGCGCCACCGCCGCGACCGCACTTGCGCTCGCCGGCGCCGCGCCATCCCTGCTGCATGCACAGAGCGTCAACCCCGATCCGAAGACGATCCGGCTGGCGCTGCTGCCCGACGAGAATGCATCGACGATCATCCAGAATGCACGGCCACTGGAACTGCACCTGGAAAAGCTGCTCGGCCGCGAAGTCAGCGTGGTGGTAACCACCGACTATTCCTCGATGATCGAGGCGATGCGCTTCGGCCGCATCGACGTGGCCTACTTCGGGCCGTTCTCGTATGTGCTGGCGCGCTCGCGCGCACCGAACATCGAACCGTTCGCCGTCGGGCTCGACGCACGGGGCAGCCCGACCTACACGAGCGTCGTCATCGCGCTGGCCGACTCGCCGGTGAAGTCGATCGCGCAGGCACGCGGGCTCAACGTCGGATATGGCGACCCGGCATCGACATCGAGCCACCTCGCACCGCGCGCGCTGATCCAGGAACAGGGGCTGGTCGGCGACCGCGATTACAAGGTGATCCACCTCGGTACGCACGATGCGGTCGCACGGGCGGTCGAGACCGGCAAGGTGCCGCTCGGCGCGTTGTCGCGTCCCATCTTCGAGTCGCTGGTGAAGTCCGGCAAGCTCGACGGATCGAAGCTGCGCATCATCGGAGAGTCGCGGCCGATTCCGAACTACCCGATGGTGATGCAGAGCGGCCTGAACCCGAAGCTGAAGGAGCAGATCCGCCGTGCGTTCCTCGACCTCAAGGATGCGGCGCTGCTGAAGAACTTCCGCGCGACCGGGTTCGCCGCGACCGACGACAAGGCCTACGACGTGCTGCGCGAGACGGCGAAGATCCTGAACCTCGATCTGTCAAAGCAGCAGTAGGACGATGGAGCATTCGACCCACGCTGCCGCCGCCACCACGGGGGCAGGCGATCGCCTGGACGCGTGGCTCGACGGCGACCGTGTCCGCGAGCGGCGCCTGCTGCTCAGGGTGGCGGCGCTGGTGGCGCTGGTGGCAGGGTCGTTCTGGCTGACCGGGTTGTTCGACCTGGAACGCCTGGCCGAAGGCATCCCGGCGATCGCACAGATCGGCTCCGAGATGATGCCGCCGGATTTCACCCGCTGGCAGGCCTGGCTGCGCCCGCTGCTGGATACGCTTGCGATGAGCATCGCCGGCACCGCGTTCGCGGTCGTGTTCTCGTTGCCACTTGCGTTCCTGGCAGCGGCCAACACCACGCCCGGGCGCGGCACCTACCATGCGACCCGCATGCTGCTCAACCTGTGCCGGTCGTTGCCGGAACTGATCCTCGGCATCATCCTCGTGGCTGCCGTCGGTTTCGGCGTGCTGCCAGGCGTGCTGGCGCTCGGCCTGCATTCGATCGGCATGGTCGGCAAGTTCTTCGCCGAGGCGATCGAGCATGTCGATCCGAAACCGATCGAGGCCGCGCGCGCGGCAGGCGCGACGCCCGTGCAGGTCATCCTGCACGCGATCCTGCCGCAGGTGCTGCCGCAGATGGCCGACACCGTGATCTATCGCTGGGAGTACCACTTCCGTGCATCGGTGGTGCTCGGGGCGGTGGGCGCCGGCGGCATCGGCACCGAACTCCTGTCGTCGCTGCGCATCATGGACTACCAGCAGGTATCCGCGATCCTGATCTGCATCCTGGTCTGCGTCACCGTGGTCGATGCCATCGGCATGGCCCTGCGCCGCCGCCTCAAGTAGCCCAGGGGTCTGACCCCAGGGTCAGACCCCGGACTTCAGAGGTGGATGCGGCGCCAGGCGCCGGAGCGCCAGCGCAGCAGCAGCGTGATGCCGAGCAGGCTGATGTAGGCGGTGATGGCGATCCAGCCGCCGGTGGCACCGAGCCCGTACTGGGGCAGGCCGTCGATCCAGCCCTGGCCCGGCGCGAAGGTCAGGGTGTGCGCGAGGGGGACGAACAGCCCCCAGGACAGCACGAGCAGCGCCAGCGCCGGGAAGCGGGTGTCGCCCGCGCCGCGCAGGCAGAACGAGCTGCCCAGGTGCAGGGCATCGAAGGCCTGGTAGATCGCGGCGACCCAGACCAGCGAGGTGGCGAGCGCGACGGTGGCCGCGAAGTTCGGGTCGGCGCGCGAGACGAACAGCGGGATCAGCCACGCGCCCGATGCCGCGATCAGCACGCCGACCACGCCCATGTAGGCCACCGACAGCCGTATCGTCGCATTGCCCACGCGCGCTGCCCAGTCGCGGTCGCCAGCACCGATCGACTGCCCGACCAGCGTGGTGCCGGCGATGCCGATGCCCACCGCCGGCATGAAGGCGATCGAGGTCAGCATCATCACGATCTGCGTCGCTGCGCCGTCGACCGGCCCGAGCTGTACCTGCATGATCTGGAACAGCGCTGCGCCGAGTACGTCCACCGAGATCGCCACGCCGATCGGCAGCCCCAGCACCAGCAATGCGCTGACTCGGCGCAGTTCCGGCTGCCAGCCGCGATGCGAGCCGTACTCGTCGCGCACCCGCTTCGACAGGAACAGCAGGAGCGCCAGCACGATGCCGCAGGCGAGCGCGAGGTTGGTCGCCCATGCGGCACCGGCGATGCCCCAGCCGAGCCTGAATATCAGCAGTTCGTTCAGCGGCACGTTGAGCAGGGCCACGGTGAGCATCAGGCCGAGCGTGACCCGGGTGCGCCCGATGCCGTTGAAGAAGCCCGATACTGCCCACAGTGCGACCGCGAGCGGTGCGCCGAGCAGCCGTGGCCACCAGTAGTCGACGGCCAGCGACTCGATCGCCGGTGCCAGCGCGAACGGCCGCAGCACCAGCGTACCGCAGGCCGCGAGCAGCACGAACAGCGGGCTGATT
>CAMDXD010000010.1 GCA_945877995.1 Bordetella parapertussis | reverse complement strand
GAACTCGGCTTGCTGCTCACGGTTGCGCGCGACGTCACCTGGCGCACTTCGTACCTGCTGAACGACTTCCGCTTCGACGGTAACGCGAGCTATGGCGACAACCGGCTGCCCGGCATCCCGTCGATGGCGCTGCGTTCCGAGGTGTTGTGGGCACCGGCGCCGGGCTGGTACGTCGGCCCGACGCTGGAATGGTCAAGCAAGACCGCGGTGGACATGGCCAACACGCTGTTCGCGGATCCCTTCACGCTGTGGGGGTTCAAGGCCGGCATGCGCATCGACAAGGGCGCCTCGTTCTTCGTGCAGGCGCGCAACCTCGGCAACCGCAAGTACGCGGCGACCACCGGCGTGATCGCCGATGCGCGCGGGCTCGACTCGGCGCAGTTCCTGCCCGGGGACGGAAGGTCCGTGTTCGCCGGCATCGACTGGAGGCTGTGAGCGATGGCACGCCTGTTGCAATGGCATCGATGGGCGGGCGTGCTCGCCCTGTCGGGGGTAGTGCTCTGGTCGGTCTCGGGGACGCTGCATCCGATCATGGCGCGGATGCAGCCACGGCCGGTGGTGCAGCATGTGCAGGTACTGCCGGCACATACCGAGGCACCTGCGGCGCCGGCCGCAGGTGGCGAGCCGCTGGCCACCGTCCTCGCGCGGCAGGGCGGCGGCACGATCTCCGACGCCCGGCTGGTATCGATCGACGGCCGCGCGTTCTACCAGGTCACGCGCCCGGGAGGCGGGATGCGCGAGTACTACGCCGCCGCGGACGGCATGAAGCTTGACGACGGCGATCGTCGCCATGCCGAGTGGCTGGCACGCCAGTACCTGGGGGAGACGACGGCAGCGGTCGCCTCCGCCCGGCTGCAAACGCAGTTCGATGGCGAGTACGGTGACGTGAACCGGCTGCTGCCGGCCTGGCGGATCGCATTCGACCGTCCGGACGGCATGACCGTGTACGTGAACACTGGCACCGATCGCCTGGGCACGCTGGTCGACGACACGAAGCGCTGGACCTCCGGCCTGTTCACCACGCTGCACCGATGGGACTGGCTGGACGGGCTTTCGCCTGCACTGCGCCTGATGCTGCTGGCCGGCATGCTGCTGGCCGCGATGGGCACCACGCTGGGCGGCCTGTGGCTGTTCTTCGCACGCCGGCAAGCGACCCGTAACGGCGCCTTGCGCAGGGTGCACCGGCTGTCCGGGATGGCGCTGTCGCTGGTCGCGCTCGCTTTCTTCGCCAGCGGGCTGTACCACCTGCTGCATCTCGGGCTGCGCGGAGATCCGGCTGCGCGTTTCGCCGCCGCGCCAGCACGGATAGACCCCGCGCAGTTGCGCATCGCCTTCGCCGATGCCGCGAGGCTCGCCGGGATCGAGCGACCTGCCCGGATCTCCCTGGCAGAGATCGACGGACAGCCGTTCTATCGTGTGCAGCCGCCAAGGCCACCCCGTCCGCAATCCGCGCACGGCCAGGACCAGGGACATGGGGGGAAGAAGGGTCCGGCGGGAACCGCAGGACATGCAGGTCATGAAGGGCATGCGGGACCTGCGGCACCGCCGCCACCAGTGCCAGCAGTCTATCTGTCTGCACGCGACGGCACGGTCCTCGCGGACGGAGAAGTCCGGCATGCAGCCTGGATCGCGTCCCGGGCAACCGGCCTGGCAGCGACCGCGTCCGGCGGCACCGTGACCCGTTTCGGCGGCGAGTACGGCTTCGTGTTCAAGCGACTGCCGGTGCAGCGCGTGCTGCTGGAAGGACCGGGCGGGACCACCGCGTTCATCGACACTGCGGACGGTGCGGTGTCGGCGGTGATCGACGACGCCGACCGGCGCGAGGGATGGCTGTTCGCGAACGTGCACAAGCACGACTGGATGGTGCCGCTGGTCGGGCGCGCGGCCCGTGATGCGATCGCCGCATCGCTGGCGCTGGCGATCGGCGTGACCGCGACGATGGGTGGGGTGCTGTTCGTGCGGCGCCTCCGGGCGGGGCGGCGAGCGGCTGGCCGCGTACGTCCAGTGTACTGAGCAGCCTTCCCTCGCTTCTCGCTCAGTTGTCGATCACCACCCCGGTCGCCTTCACCAGCCGCGCATACTTCGACAGCTCGGTGCGCAGGAAGGCATCGAAGTCCTCCGGGCTGCCACCGCCGATGTCGGTGCCGACCGCCACCAGCTTCTCGCGGATCGCCGGCTCCTTCATCACCCGGTTGCCGTCGGCATTGATCTGGTTGACCAGCGCGCGCGGCGTGCTGCCCGGTGCCATCAGGCCGTACCAGTTGGTCATCTCGAAGCCCTTCAGCCCGAGTTCTTCCAGCGTAGGCACCTCGGGCAGCTGGCTGGCGCGCCGGGGCGTGGTCACCGCCAGCGCGCGCAGCTTGCCGCTGCGGATGTGTTCCAGCACCGGCGGCATGGTGTCGAAGTTGAGCGACACATGACCACCGATCAGGTCCTGGATCGCCTGGCCGCTGCCCTTGAACGGCACGTGGATCATCTTCGTGCCGGTGAGGTTCATGAACATCTCGCCGGCCAGGTGCTGCGTGCTGCCGGTGCCCGAGGAGGCGAAGGTGAGCGCGCCAGGCTTCGATCGCGCAAGCGCGATCAGCTCCTTCACCGACTTCGCCGGCAGCGACGGATGCAGCACCAGCACGTTCGGCACGTAGCCGACGTACAGCACCATCGACAGGTCCTTCAGCGTGTCGTAGGGCATGCGCCGGAACACGTTGGGCGCAATCGCGTTCGAGTTCACATGGCCCATCAGCAGGGTGTAACCATCACCAGGCGCCTTGGCCACGAAGTCGGCGCCGATGGTGCCGGCTGCACCGGCGCGGTTCTCGACCAGCACCGGCTGGCCCCAGACCTCGCCCAGCCGCTGGCCGAGCACGCGGGCGACGAAATCAGTGCCGCCACCGGGTGCGAAGCCGACGATGATGCGTACCGGCTTGGCGGGGAACGGCTGCGCAACAGCCATCGGGGCGGCGCAGGCCAGCGCCAGCGCCAGCGGAATCAGCAGGGTGCGGACCACGGGTTCTCCTCCTGACGCGCCAGGCGCGTCGTCGTCACTCCTTGGGAACGCCGGTCTTCGCCGGCTGTGCGCATCATCGCCGATCGCGGTGGCGATCGGCAACCTTGCTGCGCTGACCGTCCGGCTCAGCCGCGCGGATGGTGCTTGCGGTGCACGTCTTTCAGCCGCTCGCGCGCGACGTGAGTGTAGATCTGCGTCGTCGAGATATCTGCATGGCCGAGCAGCAACTGCACCACGCGCAGGTCTGCGCCGTGATTCACGAGGTGGGTCGCGAACGCGTGGCGCAGCACGTGCGGCGAGATCGACTGCGCGATGCCGGCGGTGCGCCCGTGCAGCTTGATCCGGTACCAGAACGCCTGGCGCGTCATCGCCTCGCCCCGCCCGGTCACGAACAGGGCGGTACTCTGGCGCGCACCGAGGATATCGCCGCGCCCCTGCGCCTGGTAGCGCGCCAGCCAGGCCAGGGACGCCTCGCCCAGGGGTACCAACCGCTCCTTCGAGCCCTTGCCGACCACCCGTACCACGCCCATCTCGCGGCTCACCTGCGGCAGGGTCAGGGACACCAGTTCGGTCACGCGCAGGCCGGTCGCGTACAGCACCTCGAGCATCGCGCGGTCGCGCAGCCCGACGGGGTCCTGGATGTCTGGCGCTTCAAGCAATGCCTCGACCTGCGCCTCGGACAGGCTGTGCGGTAGCGCGCGCACATGCCGGGGCGCGTCGATCTCCAGCGTCGGATCCACCGGAACCCGCCCCCGCGCCAGCATGAAGCGGTAGAACCGCTTCATGGCCGACAACAGCCGGCCGCTGCTCGATGCACGCGCGCCGATACGCACCCGGTGCGCCAGGTAGTCGAGCAGTTCGGCCCGGCTGGCGGCCATCAGCGTGGCCGATCGTGGAGGCTGCGCCAGCCAGTCGGCGAACTGGGCGAGATCGCGCCGGTAGCTGTCGATCGAGTTGCGTGCCAGCCCGTCCTCGAGCCATATCGCATCGCAGAACTCGTCCAGTTCCGCCCCTCCGGGCGCGCTGCTGGCGGCAGCAGCCCTGGCTGTCGCCCGAGCCCCCGCGCCGTGGACGGAGGCTCCCATATCAGGCGGTGCCCGCCCCGGGGGCCGGCCCCGGTGGCAGGTTACGGCGCAGGAACTGGCTCGCCACTGCGACGGTAATGCAGGCGAAACCGAGCAGGTCGGTCACGGTCGACATGAACATCAGCAGCACGCCGCCGACGATCAGCAGCCAGCGCTCGAGCCGGCCGGTCCTGCGCAGCAGCCAGCCCTGCGCACCCGCGGCGAGCGCACAGATGCCGATCAGCGCGGTCGTGCATACCCAGGCCACGTCGAACCAGTCGCCGCCGACCGGCACCTTCAGCAGCAGGCCGACCCCGGCGGGATCGAGCACGAACATGAACGGCACGACGAACGCGGGCATCACGTACTTCCAGGACTGGAGCGTGGTCTTGTAGGGATCGCCGCCTGTGATCGCCGCGGCGGCGAACGGCGACAGGGCGGTCGGCGGCGACACTTCCGACAGCACCGCATAATAGAAGATGAACATGTGCGCAGCGAAGTCGGGCACGCCGAGCTTGATCAGCGCCGGCGCCGCGACCACCGCGCAGATGATGTACGAGGCGGTCACCGGCACCGCCAGGCCGACGATCCAGACGATCAGCGCGGTGAAGATGGTCGTGAACAGCAGCCGGGTGTTGGCGAACACCGCTTCGCCGGGCGCCAGGCCGACCGCCTGGAACGCGGCCACGAAGCCGCCCGCGAACACCTCGGCATAGCCGATCACGATCGAGCTGAACTTCAGGCCCAGCCCGGTCAGGGTGACGATGCCCACGATGATACCCGCCGCGGCACAGGTGACGCCGACGTTGAGCATGCCGACCGTGCCGTCGCGCAGTGCGCGTGCCAGCCGGGAATCGCGCAGGTTCGCCCAGAGTGCGGCGGGGCGCACGCCGCTCGGGGAGAACAGGGCGTAGGGCAGCAGCGCGCAATCGCGGTGCAGGAAACTCACGGCGAAGGCGGTGACGATGGCCCAGAACACCGACGCCGTCGGCGAATAGCCCCACACCATGTAGACGATGATCGCCACCAGCGACAGGAAGTGGAACCAGTAGGTCCTGAGCAGTCGCCACGCCGACAGCGGATTATCGACCCGCGTATCGTCGCCGCCGTACTTGCGCGCATCCAGTTCAACCATCAGGAACAGGCTGAAGTAGTAGAGCAGCGTCGGGATGATCGCCATCTGGATCACGTCCAGATACGAGATGCGCAGGAACTCGGCGATGATGAAGGCAGCCGCGCCGAGCACCGGGGGCGAGATGATCGCGCCCAGCCCGCCCGCGGCGAGCAGGCCACCGGCCGGGTTCGGCGGATAACCGGCCTTCTTCAGCATCGGATAGGCGACCGAGCCGATGGTCACCGTGGTCGCCACGCCCGAGCCCGACGGCCCACCGAGCAGGAACGACGCCAGCACGACGGTGCGCCCGGCATTGGTCGGCTTCGAGCCCATCGCCGCGAACGAGAAGTCGAGGAAGAACTTGCCCGCGCCGGAGAACTGCAGGAAGGCGCCGTAGATGCAGAACAGGATGATCAGCGACGAAGAGACGTCCACGGCCGTGCCGTAGACGCCGTCGACCGTCATGTAGAGCGTGGCTGCCAGCCGCGAGAGGTCGTAGCCGCGATGCGTCCAGGGTTGCGGCAGCCACGGCCCGGCGAAAGCGTAGGCGATGAACACGGCCAGCACGAACACCATCACCCAGCCGGTGGTGCGGCGCGTCGCCTCCAGCAGCAGCAGGATCAGCAACCAGCCCATCACCACGTCCATCGTGGTCGGGGCAATGGTGCGATAGGCGAAATCCCAGCCTTCGACCAGCACGTAGACCAGCGTCGACAGGCTGGCCAGCGCGAACAGCCAGTCCCACCACATCATCCGGTTGCGGTAGCGGCGCGCGACCGGATACAGCAGGAAGGCCAGGAACAGCACCAGCGCCACGTGCGCGGTGCGGAAGAACTGCGCCGGCACGACCTCGATCGCGCCGTACAGGTGGAACAGCGAGATGCCGATCGCGACAAGCGTGAGGAAGCCGCCCAGCCAGCCGCCGTAGCGGTGCAGGGCGCCCTCTTCTGCTTCGATCAGTTCGGTGACCCTCCGCCCGACAGCTCCGTCGAGCACCACCGTATCGCCGGGAACGGCAGATGCCCCGCCGCCCGCCGGCCCGCTGCCCGCCTGAATCGCCATGCCGCGCGCGCCCGTCTACTTGAGCTTCACGCCCTGCTCGGCCCAGAACTTCATCGCCCCGGGGTGGAAGGGGATCACGGCTGCGCCGTTCAACTGCCACTTGAGGTCGATGTTGCGCCCCTCGGGGTGGACCGTGGCGAGTTCCGCGCGCTGCTGGTAGGTGGCACGGGTGATGTTGTAGGCCATCTCGACCGGCATGTCGTCGCGCACGGCCAGGATGTTCCACACGGCGACCGCCTGCGACGGCGTATCCTGCCCCGGGTACGACTTGGCCGGGATGGTCAGCGGCACGTAGATCGGCCCGGTGATCTTGACCATGCCGGCCAGCGCTTCCTTCTGGTAGTCGATCAGCTTGATCTTGATGCCGGGCGTCGCGGCAAGGTCGGTGATCGCCGGGGTCGGCACGCCGCCGACAAACCAGTAGGCATCGAGCTGGCGATCCCGGATCGCGCGCGTCGATTCTGCAGGCGACAGCCGTGCGCGCTTCACGTCCTTGTCAGGGTCGATGCCCACGGCCTGCATCGCCCGCATCGCCATGATCTCGGTTGCGCTGTTGGCCGGGCCGGTGGACACGCGCTTGCCGCGCAGGTCGGCGATCGTGTTGATGCCTGAGCCCTCGATGGTCACCAGGTGCATCGCGTTCGGGTACAGCACCATCAGCGCGCGGATGCCCATCTTGTTGCCGGAGAACTTGTCGAGCCCGTTCGCCGCGTCCCAGGCCGCGTCGGTCTGGCTGAACGCGAGGTCGGCCTGGCCCTTGCCGATGCGGTACATGTTCTCCGCTGAGCCGGCTGTCGCCTCGACGTTGGCGTTGATACCGGCATGCTTGTTCAGCAACTGTGCAAGCCCGCCACCGAGGGGGAAATAGACGCCACCCGTGGTGCCGGTGACGATCGAGAAGGCTTTCGGCTGTGCGAACACGGATGCGGACAGGGCGACGAGCGCTGCCGCGGTCATGACGATCAGGCGTTTCATGTGTGGTTGGCCTCTGACTGTGAGTGCGCCCCCGCGCACGGATGGAGCGGACGCTGTCCGCACGACTGCGAGATCTTGTGTCCCGTTTTCCGCTGGTATGGGAAACCAGTATAGAGAGGCCATAGTGATCGGTCGCGGAGAACCGATGGTGCAGTGCAGCGTACGGGCCGGGCCAGTTCCGCCCGTACGTGTCCGGGCGGCCTCACTTGCGAAACAGGTAACCGATGTCGGTGAACGCCTTGAACTCGAGCGCGTTGCCCGACGGATCGAGGAAGAACATCGAGTGCTGCTCGCCGATCTCGCCGACGAAGCGGATCTGCGGCTCGATGATGAACGTCACACCCGCGGCGCGCAGCCGGTCGCGCAGCGCCTCCCAGTCGGGCAGCGCCAGCACCGCGCCGAAGTGGCGTATCGGCACGTTGTCGCCGTCGACCGGCGAGGTATCGCTGACGGCGCACAGGTGCGGCGCCTCGTAGGCGACGATCTGGTGGCCGTAGAAGTTGAAGTCGCACCATTCGTCGGACGAGCGGCCTTCGCTGCAGCCGATCAGGCCGCCGTAGAACGCACGTGCCTCGGCAAGGTCGCGCACAGGGAAGGCAAGATGGAACAGCGGCTGGAACGAGGGGGTTGCACTCATGGCAGTCTCCGGTCGATGATGGATGATCAATACCACAGGGTCTGCGGCACACGCCGGGAACACCGAATGAAGCCAGCACGATGAGGGAAGCGCAATGAGCCACGCCCTGCCGTTCGCCGACCTGCGGGTCGTCGAGTTCGTCCACATGGTGATGGGCCCGACCTGCGGCCTGGTGCTCGGCGACATGGGCGCCGAGGTGATCAAGGTCGAGCCGCTCGAAGGCGACCACACCCGCAAGCTCACCGCCTCCGGCGCCGGCTTCTTCCCGGCCTACAACCGCAACAAGAAGAGCCTGGCGGTCGACCTGAAGTCCGCCCGGGGCAAGGAAATCGTGCACCGGCTGGTGGCAAAGGCCGACGTGGTCACCGAGAACTTCCGCCCCGGGGCGATGGCGTCGCTCGGCTTCGGCTATGAAGCGCTGTCGAAGGCGAATCCAGGCCTGGTCTACTGCTCGCACAAGGGTTTCCTGCGCGGGCCCTACGCGCACCGCACGGCCCTGGACGAGATGGCGCAGATGATGGGCGGCCTGGCCTACATGACTGGTCCAAGGGGCCGTCCGCTGCGCGCGGGCGCGTCGGTCAACGACGTGATGGGCGGCGTATTCGGCGCGGTCGCGGTGATGGGTGCGCTCTACCAGCGCAAGGCGACCGGCCGCGGCCAGTACGTCGAGAGCGCGCTGTACGAGAACAACGTGTTCCTGATGGCGCAGCACATGATGGAATCGCTGGCCACAGGCCGGCCGGCGGTGCCGATGCCCGAGCGCGTGCGCGCCTGGGCGGTGTACGACACCTTCACCACCGTCGAGGGCGAGCAGGTGTTCGTCGGCGTGGTCACCGATACCCAGTGGAAGGTGTTCTGCGAGGCCTTCGACCTGCCGCAGTTCCTGGCCGACCCCTCGCTGGCGACCAACCCGCAGCGCGTAGAGCAGCGCGGCAAGACCATACCGGTGATCACCGAACTGTTCTCGCGCATGAGCAAGGCCGACCTGATGGCGCGCTTCGAGGCCCTCGGCCTGCCGTTCGCACCGATCGCGCGCCCGGAAGACCTGTTCGACGACCCGCACCTGAACGCCTCTGGCGGCCTGGCGCCGATCACGCTGCCCGACGGCACCGCGACGAAGGTGCCGATCCTGCCGATCGAGATGGACGGGCACCGGCTGGGCGTGCGGCTCGACCTGCCGAAGGTCGGCGAACATACACGCGAGATCCTTGCCTCCGTCGGCTACAGCCGCGGCGAGATCGACGAACTCGTCGCGGCGAAGGTGATCCGCACCACCTGATCCACGCCGCGGCCGAGCCACCCCCACCCAACATCGAGGTCGCCTGCAACGCGCCGTACTGATCCCGCTGATCGTCGCCTGTGCCCTGTTCATGGAGAACATGGACTCGACGGTGATCGCGACCTCGCTGCCGGCGATCGCCGCCGACCTCGGCGCGAACCCGCTGGCGCTGAAGCTCGCGCTGACGGCCTACCTGGTCAGCCTCGCCGTGTTCATACCGATCAGCGGCTGGGTCGCCGACCGGTTCGGCGCTCGCACCGTGTTCGCGGCGGCCATCGGCGTGTTCATGACGGGCTCTCTGCTGAGCGCGGCATCGAGCACGCTGCCCGCCTTCGTCGGGGCCCGCTTCCTGCAGGGCATCGGCGGTGCAATGATGGTGCCGGTCGGGCGGCTGGTTCTGATGCGGGCGATCCCGAAGAGCGAGTATGTCGCCGCACTCAGCTACCTCACCATGCCGGCACTGCTCGGCCCGATCATCGGCCCGGCGCTGGGCGGCGCGATCACCCAGTATGCACACTGGCGCTGGATCTTCCTGATCAACGTGCCGATCAGCATCCTCGGGCTGTACCTGGTGCTGCGCCACATCCCGAACCTGCGCGAGCCGCGCGTGCCACCGTTCGACGTCGCCGGCTTCCTGCTGTCGGGCACCGGCCTCGCGCTGCTGATGCTCGGGCTATCCTCGCTCGGCGGCCACCTGATGCCAGCTGCATACACGTGGGGCGCGGTGGCCGCCGGCGCCGCGCTGCTCGCCGCCTATGTGCGGCATGCGCGGCGCACGGCACATCCGGTGCTCGACCTCGGCCTGCTGCGGCTGCCCACCTTCGCCAACGGCGTGCTCGGCGGCAGCCTGTTCCGCATCGGCGTCGGTGCATCGCCCTTCCTGCTGCCGCTGCTGCTGCAGATCGGCTTCGGGATGGACCCGCTCCATTCGGGGCTGCTCACCTGCGCGAGCGCGATCGGCGCGCTGTTCATGAAGACGATGACCATCCGCATCCTGCGCCGCTGGGGCTTCCGGCGCGTGCTGGTTGCTAATGCTCTGGCGGCATCGGCTGGCATGGCGGCCTGCGCCGCATTCACTGCGGCCACCCCGCACGTCGTGATCTTCATCGTACTGCTGCTGGCCGGCTGCCTGCGGTCGCTGCAGTTCACCTCGTTGCAGGCGGTGCAGTTCGCCGATACCAGCCACGAAGCGATGAGCCGCGCCACCAGCCTGTCCAGCATGGCGCAGCGGCTTTCGCAGAGCCTCGGCATCGCGATCGGCGCCTATGTGCTGCAGTTCGCGAGTGACCTGCGTGGCGATGGAACGATCCAGGCACAGGATTTCGCGCCGGCGTTCATCGCCGTCGCGCTGCTCGCCGCCAGTTCCGTGCTGATGCACCGGCGGATGACAGCGCACGCCGGCGCCGAAGTGTCCGGGCATCGGCGCTGACGGCCACCGCGGGCGGACCGCAGCCGGTCAGGCATCGTGCAACGCCGGCTGCCGGGAACGCGTATTCGGCTGCGGGCCTTGTGTATTCGCGCCGTCCAGATGCGTTCCGACAGCTTGCCGGCTAACTCGCGCGAACGCTAGCGCCGCAGCCGGGCCATCTCGCCGAGCACTGCGCACACCGAGCCGGTGTCCTGCTCTGCGCGGCCCTGGGCCATCGCCGCATCGTAGAGGATCGCCGACGTGTTGAGCAGCGGCGTCGGGCAGGCGACGCCCTTCGCCATTTCGCCGATGATGTGCATGTCCTTCTGCCACACCGCGACCTTCATCGTCGCCGGGTACTCGTCCTTCACCATCATCGGACCCCGGACCTCGAACATGCGCGAGCCGCCAGCCCCGTTGCCGGCAACCTTGAGGATCGACTCGGGGTCCAGGCCCATCTTCATGCCGAACACGAAGGCTTCGGCGGCAGCCACGTTGTGGATTGCCACCAGCATGTTGGCCACCGCCTTCATCTTCATGCCGTTGCCGAACGGGCCGACATGGTCCTGCTGGCGGGAGAAGCCGGCGAACACCGGGCGGAGCTTCTCCGCCGCGGCTGCGTCGCCGCTCATGTAGACCGACAGGTCGCCGCTGACCGCCTGCCCGCCGGTGCCCGACAGCGGACAGTCGAGCATCGTGATACCGGCCGCAGCGAGAGCGTCATGGCTGCGCTGCTTGTCCTCGATCGGCAGCGTGGACAGTTCGGCCACGACGATGCCGCCGCGCGCGGCATCGAGGATGCCATCCACGCCTGCAACCACGGCATCGAGCGCGGCGACGCTCGGCAGCGAAAGCAGCAGCACGTCAGCCCTGGCGGCGGCTTCCTTCGGCGAGCCGACCAGCGCCACGCCCTTCACCTTCGCGGCGGCCTTCGCTGCGTCGGATACATCGAAGCCCAGCACGGTGAAGCCGTTCTTCACCAGGTTCGCCGAGATCGCCGAGCCCATGATGCCGAGCCCGATCATCGCCACTGTCTGTGCCATGCCTGCCTCCGGTCCGCCGATGGTGGCGCAAAAGCCGCGAGTCTAAGCGAAAGCAAAACGGGCGGCTCGCGCCGCCCGTTCGTTGCATGGCATGCGTCCGGGGCGGTCAGGAGAGCCCGTCGCCCACTTCCACGTCTTCCGGCTTCAGTTCGACGCCCGACGCCTTGGCCTGCAGCAGCAGCAACTGCGAGAAGTCCTCGTCGTAGCCGTGGCCGATCAGCGTCTGCACCAGGTCGCGGGTGATCGTGGTGGTCGGCATCGGCACCTCGAGTGCCTTTGCTGCGTACAGCCCCAGGTCGAGATCCTTCCTCAGCAGTTCCGGCGTGAAAGTCACGTGGAAATCGAGGTTGGTCAGCGCAGGCGTCTTGTACTTCGTGAAGGTCGAACCCATCACGCTCTTGTTCAGGAAGTCGAGGAACTGGTGGCGCTTCATGCCAGCCTTCTCGGCCAGCACGGTGATCTCGCACAGGTTCTGGATCACCACGCCGAGCATCACGTTGTGGCAGATCTTGGCGATGCGGGCGAGTTCGCCTTCGCCGACATACGACACGCCGGCGCCGACCACGTCGAGGTAGGGCAGCGCCATGTCGAACGCGGCCTGCGGGCCCGAAGCGACGATGGTCAGCTTGCCTGCCTTGATCACCTTGGCGTTGCCCGATACCGGCGCGGCCAGCATCTGCACGCCGTGCGCGGCGAGTTCGGCGCGGATCTCGGCCGACGCTTCCAGCGAGATCGACGTGGAGTCGATCACCAGCTTCGGCTTGCCACCCTTCGACATCACGCCGTTGGGGCCGTACAGCACCTCTTTCACGTCGTCGCCGGTGGAGACCATCGTGAAGATGATGTCGCAGCCGGCTAGGTCGGCGAGGTTGTCGACGACCTTCGCGCCGTATTCCTTCAGGGGTTCGGCCTTCGACTTCGTGCGGTTCCAGACGGACAGGTCGCAGCCGACCTTCGCCAGCCTCGCAGCCATCGCATAGCCCATGCGGCCGATACCGATCCAGCCGAGCTTGTGTTGCTTGAGGTTTGCAGTTGCCATGGGTTTCTCCGGGTTCAGAGGTGGATGAAAGGAAACGGATGCGAGGTGCAGGCTGCCCGCGCGGACTGCGGCCGTCAGTCGGCCTTGATGCCGGCGGCCTTGATCAGCTTGCCGAACGAACCGATCTCGGCCTTGACCAGCGCGGTGAGTTCCTCCGGCGTGCTGGACAGCGATTCGACGCCCAGGCCGGCGAAACGCTCGACCACGTCAGGCGCCCTCATGATCTTGACCAGTTCGGCGTTCAGGCGGCCGATCACCGGCTGCGGCGTGCCGGCCGGCACGAACAAGCCCCACCAGTTGACCATGTCGAAGCCGGGCAGCACCGAGGCCATGGTCGGCACGTCGGGCAGCAGCGGGCTCGGCTTGGCCGAGGTGACCGCCACCCCGCGCAGCTTGCCGGCCTTCACCTGGGTCAGCGCCGGCGCCATGTCAGACCAGGCAAGCGGGATGTTGCCCGCCACCATGTCGAGCACCACGAGGATCGACCCCTTGTAGGTGATGTGAGTGATGTCAGTCTTCGTCATGGTCTTGAACTGCTCGGCCGCCAGGTGGGCGAGCGTGCCGATTCCCGACGACCCGTAGTTCACCTTGCCGCTGTTGGCCCGGATGAACGGGATCAGTTCCTTCACGTTGCGTACCGGCACCGTCGGGTGCACCACCAGCAGCTGTGGCGAACGCGCGACCAGCGCGATGGACGCGAAGTCGCGCAGGGTTTCGTACTGGTACTTGACCAGCAGCGGGTTGATCGAGATCGGGCTCGCGTTGCCGACCAGGATCGTGTAGCCGTCGGCGGGCGCGCGGGCAGCCACCTCGGTGCCGAGGCTGCCTCCGGCCCCGGCACGGTTCTCGACCAGTACGTTCTGGCCGAGCACTTCCTGCAGCTTCGCCCCGACGACGCGGCCGATCACGTCCGACGTGCCGCCAGGCGGGAACGGGGCGATCATGCGGACGGGCTTGGCCGGCCAGGCCTGGGCGCGCGACTCGGCCGGGACGAGCATCAGCGCCGCCGCGCCGAACACCACCGCGCCGAACTTCAGTGCCACGTCCATCGACGATTCGATCATTGGGTTCATTGCTGCACTCCTCCGGTTCGGGGGCGGGGTGGTCCCCGTCGCCCGGTTGCTTCGAGCGTGGAAAGTTCGCGGGACGGCCCGGGTCAGGCTTCGAGGTCCTGTACCCAGTGCCGGGTTTCGAGCACGGTTTTGACTTCCTTCAGGAAGGCCGCCGAGTACGCGCCATCCACCGCCCGATGGTCGAAGCATTGCGCGAGCATACCCACCGGGCGGATGGCGATGCTGTCGCCAGCCGGCCCTTCGATCACCACCGGCTTCTTCTGCACGCCGTCGGTGGACAGTATCGCAACCTGCGGCACGTTGACGATCGGTGCGGTGAATGCCGTACCGAACACGCCGGAATTGGATAGCGTGTAGGTGGCTTCCGAAAGCTCGTCCGGCTTCAGCCGGTTCGCGCGGGCACGCTGCGCAAGGTCGTTCACCTCGCGCGCGATCTGCGGCAGCGACTTCGACGGCACATCCTTCACCACCGGCACCATCAGGCCGTCGAAGTTCATGTCGACCGCGATGCCCAGGTTGATGCGCTTGTGCAGCACGAGTTCGTCGCCATCGACGCTCGAGTTCAGGCGCGGGAACTTCGCCAGCGCGATCGACACCGCGCGCGCGATGAACGGCAGGTAGGTGAGCGAGAAGCCTTCACGCGCCTTCCAGCCGCTGCCGGCCAACTTGCGTGCCTCGTCGACCTTGTGGAAGTCGACCTCGATCGCCTGCAGCACTGCCGGCACCGTGACCCAGGCGCGCGCGAGGTGTTCGGCTGTGCGCTTGCGGATCGGGTTCAACTTGATGCGCTCGGACGGGCCAGTCGAGGCCGGTGGCGCAGTGAACGGCGCGACCGGTGCAGCCACCGCAGCCGCCGGCCGGGTCGCGGGCGCCGCAGCGGCGGACGACGCTGCAGCCACCGGCATCGCCGGCGCCCCACTCGACTTGCGCGCCTCGACGAAGGCCAGCATGTCCTCGCGCGTGACGCGTCCATCACGGCCGGTGCCCGGTACCTGTGAAGGATCGACGCCATGTTCGGCCGCGAGCTTGCGCACCACTGGCGACAGCCGCAGGCTGCCATCCACCTTCGCCGGCGCTGCGGTCGCCCGCGCGGCCCAGGCACCTGCCGCAGCCGATGCCGCAGGGGCTGGGACGGCCGCTGCCGGCGCTGGCGCCGAAGCCGCCGGAGCCGCAACCGCTGCCCCCGCCTCGGTGATCACCGCCAGCACCACGCCGACCTTGACCGTGACGCCCTCGGCGACCCGGATCTCGCTCAGCATGCCCGCGACCGGTGACGGGATCTCGGTGTTGACCTTGTCGGTCTCCACATCGAACAGCACCTCGTCCGCCCTGATGGCGTCGCCGACCTTCTTGTACCACTTGCTGACCGTGCCCTCGGCGACTGTCTCGCCGAGCTGCGGCATGATGATTTCCATGGATCCACCCGTCTCTGATTGCCTGAATCTTGTGACCCGCTTTGCTACCGCCTGCCCGCCTCGTACACCACCCGGCCGCCGACCATCGTCATCACCGGCTTCAGGTCCTTGATGTCATCCGCGGGCACGCGGAAGTAATCCCTGTCGAGCACCAGGAGGTCGGCATACTTCCCGGGCGCGAGCGTCCCGAGGTTCGACTCCTGGAACACGATGTATGCGTTGTTGCGCGTATGCGCGATCAGCGCTTCTTCGCGGCTGATCGTCTGCCGGTTCACATGGTGGCCGCCGACCATCTTGCCGGTGATCGCGAAGCCGAGCGTGTAGAACGGGTTCGACGTGGTGACAGCGGTGGCGTCCGAGCCCAGCCCCCAGCGGATGCCGCTGTCCTGGATGCGGCGGAACGGCGGCATGTCCCACGCTTTCTCGCCATGCACGCGGTGCATCAGCACGCCCTGGATCAGCGGCCGGCTGTGGATCTGCGCGGTCATGCCCAGCCGCTTCATGCGGTCGAGCTGCACCGGCGTCACCTGGTCGAGGTGGGAGAACGACCAGCGGAAGCCCTTGATCGGCGACTGCGCATGGATCTTCTCGAACTCGCCGAGGAAGACATCGATCATGTCCTCCATCTCGACGTGTGCGTTCAGGTAGATCCCGCGCTCGGCCAGCGCGCGCGCGATGCGTACCATCTGTGCGACGTCCTCCGGGCGCTTGCTGTTCTCCTTGCGCAGCAGCTGGGTGGTCAGTGGCCCGTACATCGACTCGCCATAGCCGACGTTGTCGAAATAGTCGTTGCCCTGGAACGGGCGCAGCGCGGGAATCTCGGCCACCACCTTGTCCACCTGCTCCGGCGTCGCCGGCTGCCGGATGGTCGTCCAGAACACCCGCACGTCGAGTTCGTCGCGCTTGGCGAGCTCCGCATAGGGCTCGTAGTGACGCGGGCTCATGCCGCGGCCGCCGGCGTCTCCCCACGCGGTGATGCCCATGGAATTCAGTTCGCGCACCAGCTTGCGCGTATTGGCCAGCCAGGCATCGCGCTCCTTCAGCGGGATCTTCGACGCGATGAAGGCGACACCCCCGGCGCCGGTCACCAGGCCCGTGGGCTGGCCGCCAGCATCCTTTTCGATCACGCCGCCACCGGGGTTCGGCGTCGACGCGTCGATCTTCCCAGCCTGCAGCGCGGCAGTGTTGAGTACGCTGTGCAGGTAGATCGCCTGCACCACCACCGGATTCTTCGGCGCGATCGCATCGAGCTCGGCGCGCGTGAACATGCGCTGGTCGTCGATGAACTGATGTTCCGACCAGCCACCGAGCACCGAGATCCACTCCCCGGCGGGCGTCGTGCGCACGCGGTCGGCCAGCAGCTTGAGCGCCTGCGCACGCGACGTGACGCCATCGAAGCGCACCTCGTCATGCTCCGCGGCGCGGATCCAGTGCGAGTGGTTGTCGATCAGGCCGGGGATGACCGTCTTGCCCTGCAGGTCGATCACGCGCGTGTTCGGGCCAGCCATCTTGCGGATGTCGGCGTTGCTGCCAGTGGCCGCGATGCGTCGGCCGGACACTGCCAGTGCCTGCACGAAACGGAACTGGTCGTCGACGGTCGCGATCCGTCCGTTGACCAGGATGGTCTCGGGTACCTGCCGCGCCTCCGGCCTCGGTTGGGCCGCGGTCGGCAACGCGACGATGGCGGACATACACAGCATGGCAGCCAGTGCAGCGCTACGGCAGAAGGCTCGGCGGATCACGGAGGTATCGGATTTGACGGTTGGCATCGGGTAGCTCCCCCTGGTTGGCTTGATTATCGGCGGCTGCTACCGCTCTGTTGGAAGCGTGCCGGCGGAGATCGCCGGCACGTCTGTGCTGCATGCGTACTGCTGTGGGCCGGACTGTTGATTCCCGCGCGCCATCCGGCGCTACCTGCCCCTGGCCTCGAATACGACCCTGCCGCCCACCATCGTCATGACCGGCTGGATGTTGCGGATCTCTGCCTCGGGTATCGTGAAGTAGTCGCGGTCGAGCACGACGAGGTCCGCCTGCTTGCCCCGCTCGATGGAGCCGATATCGCGCTCCTGGAAAAGGAACCAGGCATTCGAGCGCGTATGCGCGACCAGCGCTTCCTGCCGCGTGATCGTACGGTCGCTGACCTTGGTGCCGTCGAGCATCCTCCCGCTGACCGCCCACCAGAGTGAGACAAACGGGCTGTAGGGCGCGACGACCGTGGTGTCCGTACCGAGTCCCCAGGGCAGACCGCTGTCCTGTATGCGTCGCAGGTCGGGCATGTTGCGTCCGGCCTCGCCCCAGCGCTTGAGGACCATCTGTCCCTGGATCGACGGGCGGCTATGGACGGTGACACCCATGCCCAGACGACGCAGGCGTTCGATGCTCGGATCGGATATGCCGTCCACGTGCGCAAGCGTCCAGCGCAGCGGACGCACCCGAACATCCCTGTCCACCGCCTCGATCTGGTCGAGGAACATCCGGATCGTACTGTCGTGCGTCGCATGCTGGTGCACATGCCAGCCGCCCCGCGCGGCGGCCCGCACGATGTCGCCCCATGCCTGCGCAGCCGGCGCAGCGGGTTCGAACGGCTGGTACGTGTTGTCGGTCGTCGGGCTGTAGATGTTCTCCCCGATGCCGATGACGCGGAAATAATCACTGCCACGGTGCGGCTTCTCGCGCAGCAGCCACTCGGCGAGCGTCCTGCCTTCTTCAGGCGTACGGGCTTCGGTGTACTTGAGGTAGACGAACCGCACGGAAAGCGCGCCCTTCGCATCGAGTTCAGCGAACGGTGCGTAATGCTGCTCGGTGAAGCCATTGCCGCCGACATCGAGCACCGCAGTGATGCCGACCCGGTTCAGGTCGGCCATCAGCGACCGTGCTCCGGCACGCCAGGCGTCGGGTGTCACCGGCGGCAACGTCTCGTGCATCCGGCGAATCGAGGGCGGAGGCAATACACGCGTACGCTCGAGCGGCAGTCCGTCCATGCCGGCGGCCTTCAGCGCAAGACTGTTCGCATAGCCGCGAAGGAACAGGACCTGCATGAACACCGGGTTGCGCGGCGCCGCCTGGTCGAGTTCCTCGCGCGTGAATCCGCCCTTCTGGTCGGTGAACTGGTCCTCGGTCCAGCCGCCCAGCACGACGATCCACGCTCCCGGCTGTGCAACCCGGGCTCGTGCAGCAATGATGTCCAGCGCTTCGCGACGGGATGCAACGCCGTCGATGCGCGCCTCCTGCGTCCAGCGCTCGGCGGCACGGATCACATGCGTGTGATTGTCGATCAGCCCGGGAATCACCGTCCGACCGGCGAGGTCCACCACCCGCGTGTCAGGCCCGGCCATCCGCTGGATGACGTCGGATCGGCCGACCGCGAGTATCCGCCCGCCGCCCACCGCGACCGCCTCCGCCATGGTGAATCGCGCGTCCACCGTCGCGACGCGGCCGTTCAACAATACGGTGTCGACCACCTGCCCGGTCGGTCCGGTCGTACAACCGGCGATCGACAGGGCGACCGCCGCGCCGCCGATGAAGCGTACGGCGCAGCGCAGCCATGCGCGTCGAAGCGCATCCTGTGTCATCGCACTTGCCCCTCCAGCCGTCTTCATTCGCCCGTCCACGGTCACCTGCCGCGCTCAGTCGATCCGCGTGCGGATCGTCTCGACGATCCGCGCAACCGACGGAATCGTCGCGTCTTCCAGTGCATCGGCGGCCGGCAGCGGGATGTGCGGCGTGGTGATGCGCACGATCGGGCCATCGAGGTCCCAGAAACATTCTTCCGTGACGATCGACGAGATCTCCGCGCCCCAGCCGCACAGCCGCGGGTTTTCCTCGACCGTGACCAGGCGTCCGGTACGCGCGACCTCGGTCAGGATGGTCTGGGTGTCGAGCGGCACCAGCGAGCGCAGGTCGATCACGGTGGCGTCGATGCCGTGGTCGCGCTTCAGGATCTCGGCCGCGTCCATCGCCTTGTGCACCATCGCCGCCAGCGCGACGATCGTGCAGTCGGGCCCACGGCGCAGCACGTTGGCCTTGCCCAGCGGCGTGTAGTGTTCGCCGTCGGGCACCTCGCCCTTCATCGAGTAGAGCGACTTCTGCTCGAAGAACACCACCGGATTGCCGTCGCGCACCGACGCGGCGAGCAGGCCCTTCACGTCGGCAGGAAACGCCGGCGCAACCACCTTCAGGCCGGGCACGGTCATCGCCCAGTTCTCGAGCGACTGCGAATGCTGCGCGCCGAAGCGCGAACCGGCGCCGTTGGCAGTGCGGATCACCACCGGCATCGTCACCTGGCCGTTGGTCATGTAGCGCATCTTCGCCATCTCGTTGGCGATGATGTCCCAGCACACGGCCAGGAAGTCGGAGAACATGATCTCGGCGATCGGCTTCAGTCCGGTCATCGCCGCGCCCATCGCCGCGCCGAGGATCGCCTGCTCGGAGATCGGGCAGTCGCGTACGCGCAGCGGACCGAACTCGTCGAGCAGCCCGACGGTCGCCTTGAACACGCCGCCGGCGTGGGCCACGTCCTCGCCCAGGAACACCACGTTCGGATCGCGCCGCATCTCCTGCGCGATGCCCGCCGCGACCGCGTCGCGATATGTCAGTTCCGCCATGCCGTGCTCCCGTCTGCCCACACATCCTTGTCGATCAGGTCCAGCGACGGCGTCGGCGAAGCCTTCGCGATCGCGGTCGCCTCGTCCACCCTGCGCTGCGTGTCTTCCTCGATGCCCTTCAGCGTGCCTTCCGAGAAGCCCAGGCGCAGCAGGCGTTCGCGGTAGGTCGGGATCGGATCCTTCTTCAGCCATTCCTCGAGCTCGCCTTCGGGGCGGTACTTCGCCGGGTCGGCGCGCGAATGGCCCGAGTGGCGGTAGGTGCGCGCCTCGATCAGCGAGGGGCCGCCGCCGGCACGCGCGAGGTCGATCGCCGCCATCGCGGTCTCGTACATGATGTCGGCGTCGTTGCCGTCGACGATGATCGACGGCAGCCCGTAGGCCGAGGCACGATCTGCCGCTGGCGCATCGACCGCGGTGACCGAGCGGATCGGGGTGTATTCCATGTAGAAGTTGTTCTCGCAGACAAACACCACCGGCAGCTTCCAGACCACCGAGAAGTTCAGCGCCTCGTGGAAGGCGCCTATGTTGGTCGTGCCGTCGCCGAAGAAGCACACCGACACCTGCTTGGTGCCGCGGTACTGTGCCGACCAGGCGGCGCCGGCGGCGATCGGCAGGTGCGCACCGATGATCGCGTACGAGCCCATCACGCCCTTCTCGACATCGGTCAGGTGCATCGAACCGCCCTTGCCGGCCAGCAGGCCGCATTCACGGCCCATCAACTCGCCCAGCACGCCGGACATCGACGCACCGCGCGCCAGCGTGTGTGCATGGCCACGATAGGTGCAGAACGTGTAGTCGTCGGGTTTCATCGCGACGCCGAACGCCGCGGCGATCGCCTCCTGCCCGAGCGCCAGGTGGCTGGTGCCCTTGATCAGGTTCTGCAGGAACAGGTCGAACGCGCGTTTCTCGGTCATGCGCAGTTCGAGCTGCATCCGGAACAGGTCGAGGCGCGTCTCGCGCCCGATCTCGAACGCCGGCTTCTTCGCTTTCGGAATGGCACTCATCGGATTCCCTTCTCGGTACTCAGTACTTGTTGGCGATCGGAAGTTCCTGTGCGGGGAACAGCGAGATGATCTGCGCGCCGTTGGGCGTCAGCACCACCTCCTCCTCGATGCGCGCGGCCGACACGCCGTCCTTGGCCGGGCAGAACGTCTCGACCGCGAACACCATGCCGGCCTTCAGTTCGTACGGATCCTTGAACGAGTTCAGCCGCGAGATCAGCGGCCGCTCGTGCAGGCCCAGGCCCAGGCCGTGGCAGAAGTTCAGGCCGAACGCGGACATCTCGGTCTCGAAGCCGATCTCGGTCGACTTCGGGAACGCGGCGGCGACCTTGTCGGTGGTGACGCCCGGCTTGAGCATCGAGATCGCACCGTCCATCCAGTTGCGCGCCTTCTTGTACGCATCCTGCTGCGCGCGCGTCGCGCTGCCAACCGTGAACGTGCGGTAGTAGCAGGTGCGGTAGCCCATGTACGACTGGATGATGTCGAAGTAGGCCTGGTCGCCCGGCCGGATCAGCCGGTCGGTGAAGTTGTGCGGATGCGGGCTGCAGCGCTCGCCGGCGATCGCGTTGATCGCCTCGACGCAGTCCGAGCCCATCTCGTACAGGCGCTTGGTGGCCATCGCCACCACCTCGTTCTCGCGCACGCCCGGCTTCAGCGCCTCGAAGATGTCCTGGTAGACGCCGTCGACCATCGAGCTGGCCATGTTGAGCAGCGTGATCTCGTCATGGCTCTTGATCTCGCGCGCGGCGAGCATCATCTGCTGGCCATCGACGATCTTCAACCCGAGCTTCTGCAGCGCGAACAGGAACGGCGGCTCGACCACGTCGATGCCCAGTGGCATGTCGGCCACGCCCTCCTGCTTCAGGATGTCGAAGATCTCCTTCGCCGCTTCCTCGAACAGACCGACCGCCGGGTTGATCGCGCCGCGCAGGCCGACGTTGCCGGCGAATATATGGTTGGTCGGCAGCCACGGGCAGTAGATGCGGTGGTGGCGCGCGGCGGACCCGAAGTCCCAGATGTAGGGCTCGCCGTTGCCGGTGACCAGCGACCAGCGGGTGAGCTTGTCGCGCGCCCATTCGCCGATCACGGTGCTGGTGGTGTAGCGCACGTTGTACTGGTCGAAGCAGAGCATCGCGCCCATGCCGCTGCGCGCCAGTGCCGCCTTGGTGCGGGCAAGGCGATAGGTGTGCAGGCGCTGGAAGTTGACGCGTTCCTCGAAGTCGACCTGCATCCGGCCGGGCGCCTGCAGCGGGCGGTCCCAGCGGTGGTCCGGGTCCGGGTACTCCATCATCGTCTCGGCCAGCGACTGGCCACGCCGGGCCTTGACCGGGATGTCCGCCGCCTTGACCTGCTGCGGCTCGACCTTCTTCAGCTTCTTCGCCATCGATGCTTCTCCGTCGATATGTTCGTATGCGTGTTTGCAGTCGGCACGCAGTCCGGCGCGCAGTTCAGACTTTCGCCACGCCCAGCTGCGTCGCCATCCAGTCGGCCGTCTGGTCGCGGTAGGTGTACCAGTAGTTGTTCACCACATGGTTGCCGCCCTCGACGATCGACAGCGTGACCGGGCCGGACACCGCCGCGGCGAGCTTGCTCGCCTGGTCCACGCCGGTCAGCCTGTCCTTCGTGCCAGCCAGGATGTAGATCGGGCAGGTGATGTCCTTCGCGCAGTCGGCCAGGCTCACCCGCGCGGCGACCCGTCCGGCCTCGTCGAGGTCCTTACTGCCGGAGCGTACACGGAACGCCTCGACGTTGATCACCGGCCGGCCCTCGAACGTCGTCTTGCGCTGGTACGCGCCGGACAGCGACACGCAGGCCTTGATCCGCTTCTCGAATGCGGCCGCGCGCGGCGCATAGTAGCCGCCGAAGGAGACGCCCCAGATGCCGACGCGTCCGGCATCTAGGTCGCTGCGCGTCTCGATCCAGTCGACCACCGCCTTCACCGGCTTCTCGAACTCCGGGCAGATCGGGAAGTCGTACTCGGCCTCGCCCTGGCCGGGGCCGTCGAACGGCAGCGTCGCCACGCCGCGCGCGAGGAAGCGGTTCTCGTAGTCGTCCATCTCCTCCTTGGTGGAGTCCAGGCCCATGCACATCACCACCACCGGCGGATTGGCTACGCCCTTCGGCTTGCGCAGGTTGCCGTAGAGCACCTTGCCCTCGTACGGGATCGCCACACGCTCGCCTGGCGGATCGATCAGCGGCAGCGCCTTGTTCCGGCACTCGACCGCACGCATGTTGGCCGCCCTCTGCTGCACGAGGTCGTTGACGAACAGGAACTTTCCGAAGTGGTGGCAGACCGCGGCACGGGTGAAGTGCGCCCCGGCCGAGAGCCGGTAGCCGTCGGCCAGCGCCTGCTCGCCGAGGGCCTCGTGCACCTTCGCACGCTCGCCCCAGGCGGCGCACCAGTCGTCCCAGGTCTCGCAGGCGGCCGTGACCTCGGCGAAGTCGGTCGACGGCACGCCGTTGATGATGAAGCGCGGCGACCAGTGGTCGATCGCGGACTGTACGCGGGGATCCTTTGCCATTGCTGTCGTCTTCCTAGTCGATGCGCAGGTTGGCCTGCTTGATGAGTTTTGCGTAGCGCGGATACTCGGCCTTCATCAGCGCGAGGAACTCTGCCGCGTTGGTGGGGGCCGGATCGCTGCCGCTCTTGAGCATGCGCTCGACCGTGTCCGGCTCGCGCAGGATCTTCCCGAGGTCGGCCACCCAGCGGTCGACGATCGCCACCGGCAGCTTCGCCGGCCCGATGATGCCGAACCAGGTGTCGTACACGAAGCCGGGCATGCCGGACTCGGTCATCGCAGGTACGTCGGGGAAGCCGCTGGCGCGCTTCGCCGAGGTCACTGCGATCGGACGCAGCCGCCCTTCGCGCAGCACCGGCGCGATCGCCGCGACCGGGAACACGTAGTAGTGAACGCGGCCGGCGAACATCTCCGACAGCGCATCGGACAACAGCTTGAACGGCACATGCACGGTATCGATGCCGGCCGCCTGGCGGAAGAATTCGCCGGCCATGTGCGAACCGCTGCCGATGC
>CAMDXD010000009.1 GCA_945877995.1 Bordetella parapertussis | reverse complement strand
ACTTTCTTTGGACGACCTATCCGTATTCGCGTCATCTTACGCCGATGCCCGTAGACGCTTTCTGGACGCTTGCGCCAGACGTGGTGGACGCACGCACTCCATCTCACACCCGGCCGCGTTTGGCCTGAACGGGGATCCGCTCTTCCTCGACGTGGGCATCTTTGGCAATCCGACTGCTGGACGCGTGCTGGTGGTTGGTAGCGGAACACACGGCGTCGAAGGCTACGCAGGCTCCGCAGCGCAATCGGCCTGGATCTTGGATGGAGGCCCCGAGGCGCTACCGGCGGACGTGGCCGTGGTATGCACACACGCTCACAATCCCTGGGGGTTCGCCCATGGCTATCGGGAGAACGAGGAAAATGTCGATATCAACCGCAATTTCATATCGCATACCGGCATTTATCCAGACAATCCCGGTTACAAGGTGCTGCACCCGCTGATCACGCCAGTGCAATGGGACGAGGTTCATATCAATGCTGTGTTCGAAGCGCTGGACATGTTCCGCGTGCAGCATGGCGAACAGGCTTTTTCTGATGCCTACAATGGCGGTCAGTACTCGCACCCGGATGGCATTTTTTATGGCGGGCATCGTGAGCAGTGGTCACACTCGGCACTGCGCGAGGCGATAGGCACTCACGTCAGCCACGCGCGGATGGCGGCGATGATCGATATCCACACCGGCATTGGCCCGGCACTCGGTCATATTTTTCTAGGATTTCACGCACCCGAATCTGCGGCGTTTGCGCGCGCACGCGCATGGTGGGGTGAGCGTGCCGTCAATCGCGAGGGCGTGAACCACAAGGCCGTCGCTCACTACAAAGGCCTGCTGGTGGATGCCTTTTGCGACTGGCTGCCCGCTGCCCAAACCACGGCCACCGTAGTGGAATTCGGCACACGCACGCGACCGGCGATGCAGCGCGCCATGCTCGCGGGTCGCTGGCTACGTTCCCACGGCACCGCGCACCCGGCACAGGCCGCTAAGATCAAGACCGACTACCTGGATGCGTTCTATCCCGCGGACCCCCGTTGGCGCACTTGTGTTCTTTCACAATCGCGCGAAATTATTGACCGCGCCGTAGCCGGGCTCGCGAGCGCTTGACGCGTCTCCTGTCTCACGGGCTTTGGACTGCGCCACAGTGCGTGTGTCGAGTTTAGGACGTGAAGGCGCTGCAGCTTACGTCTGTGGGCACGGTGAGCGGGGCGCGAGCGGTCCCCTCCCGTGGATGCAATGGCAGCAGCATCCCGTAGTACCCGTATTGTCAGCGTCGAGGCTTTCAGGCAGCGATCGCGTAGCCGGGTGAGAGTTTGACGGCGACGGTGAGCGGCCGGGCAACCCCTCTTCCCTAGGGGGTGATCAGCCGTTCAGCGCCCACCGATGAGGCAGCGGTTCTTCGATCCGGCGTATCGACTGAGTGGGCCTCAGAACGGATCGTGCCCTTTGCTTGGCCGACTGGACGAGGCTCATGATCGCCGCCGCGCGCTGCCCCGCACGCAACGATTCGGCCAGTTCGAGCGCCGCCCACCGCTTCAGCTTTGGCGATCGCCCGTAGTGATGCATGCGGCGGTGGAGCGCCGTGGCCGCGCACCCGGCGGTCAAGGGTGATGATGTCCGGAGGAGATGAAGAACCTGACTAATCCGAAGCATGGCGACACCGGGTGTTCCGTGCCCGAAAAGTCCGCAAGTGGACTTACGCCTCGCGCTTACATCGGCGCATAGGCGCGTGGCATGTACACACCCGTGTACACACGAGCCCACTAGCTCGCCAGAACCGCGCAAGCAAGCGCCTCCCAGCCCGATTGCGACATTCTGCATCGGGAAGTAAGCAGTCGTCTGTAGGTCTGTGTTACCCGTACAGTAGTGACAGAGTCTGAAAAGAAGATAGAAACATATATAAATCAAGTATTTACGATATAAATAGGTGTCGGTTTCCCGCGACCACATCCTTTTGCAGGCGTTCGTACTCGTTGGCTGCCGGTTCGCTGCAGCCATGCGTGGTCCTGATCAGCACCCTACGTCTGTTCGTCATGCCACATCGTTACACGATCCGCGGCTGTCGTCCTTAGCAGACGGGCTTACGGTCATCGCCCGCCACATGCACGACGATCTGCCTCCTGTGCGGGTACGTCCGCTGTTCCCAGAGGTATATCGCCTGCCACGTGCCGAGCACCAGCTTGCCGTCGTGCATCGGGATGGACAACTGCACGGCGGTCAGGGCGGCGCGAACGTGGGCAGGCATGTCGTCCGGACCCTCGTCGCGATGTCGGTACAGCGGGTCGCCGTCGGGGACCAGCCGGGCCATGAAGCGCTCGAGGTCGCCGAGTACGTCCGGATCGGCATTTTCCTGGATCAGCAGGCTGGCGGAGGTATGACGCAGGAAGAGGGTGACCAGTCCGTCGGTGATGCTGGTTTCTTCAGCCGTGCGGGCGATACGGGCCGTGATGTCGTGAAGTCCGCGGCCGCGCGTGTCGAATACGAGGGTCAGGAGGTTCTGTCGATACATCTCGGGATTGTCTCGCAGTTGGATCGGCTGCATAGTGACAAGCGGGCGGTCGGTTCGACGGCCGAGCTGAAATGTTTCACGTGAAACAGCCAGTCGCCTGTTTCACGTGAAACATTCCACGCCTCAATCGCGATTCAAATTGCCCATGCGAAGTTGCTCCCCTACAATCGGCGACCCTTCTACCGTGCGCCGCTACAACACAGCGCTACCTGAGCTGCTCCGGTCTGGAAAGCCTCCATGTGGTACCCAACTCAATATGACGTGATCGTGGTCGGCGGTGGCCATGCTGGCACCGAGGCTGCGCTCGCGGCTGCGCGGAGCGGACGTGCAACACTGCTGCTGACCCATAACGTCGAAACGCTGGGCCAGATGTCGTGCAATCCGTCCATCGGCGGCATCGGCAAGGGGCATCTGGTCAAGGAAATCGACGCGATGGGCGGCGTTATGGCTCAGGCGGCCGATGAGGCGGGCATCCAGTTCCGCATCCTGAACTCGCGGAAGGGGCCAGCCGTCCGCGCGACCCGTGCGCAGGCGGATCGGGTGCTCTACAAGGCCGCCATCCGGCGTCGGATAGAGAATCAGCCCAACCTGGCCGTGTTCCAGCAGGGCGTCGACGATCTGATCATCGAAAACGGGCGGATCGCCGGCGCCATCACTCAGTCGGGTATCCGCTTCCGGGCGCGCGCCGTCGTCCTGACTACCGGTACCTTCCTGTCCGGCTTGATCCACATCGGGATGACGAATCATGCCGCGGGCCGGGCAGGGGATCCACCCTCGATCCGGCTGGCGGAGCACCTGCGCGAGCTGAAACTGCCGCTGGGTCGCCTGAAGACCGGTACGCCGCCGCGCCTGGATGCCCGCACGATCGATTTTTCGGTGCTGGAGCGGCAACCGGGCGACGATCCGGTCCCGGTTTTCTCCTTCATGGGCAGCCGCGATCAGCATCCGCGCCAGATTCCCTGCTGGATCACGCATACCAACAGCCGCACGCATGACGTGATCCGCGAGAACCTCGATCGCTCGCCGATGTTCGCGGGTGTGATCGAGGGCGTCGGCCCGCGCTACTGTCCGTCGATCGAGGACAAGATCACGCGCTTTGCCGGCCGTGACAGCCACCAGATTTTCCTCGAACCGGAAGGGCTGACGGTCAACGAGATCTACCCGCAGGGCATGTCGACCAGCCTGCCGTTCGACGTGCAGATCGATTTCATGCGTTCGATCAAGGGCTTGGAGAACGTGCATATCGTACGTCCCGGCTATGCGATCGAGTACGACTATGTCGACCCGCGCGCGCTGGGCGCCGCGCTGGAGCTGAAGGCGATCCCCGGGCTGTTCCTGGCTGGCCAGATCAACGGCACGACCGGCTATGAAGAGGCAGCGGCGCAGGGACTGGTGGCCGGCATCAACGCGGCGCGCTCCGCGATCGGTGAAGCGGCATGGCATCCGCGGCGGGACGAGGCCTACATGGGCGTGCTGGTCGATGATCTGATCACCCGTGGCGTCACCGAACCTTATCGGATGTTCACCAGTCGTGCCGAGTACCGGCTGTCGCTGCGCGAAGACAATGCAGACATGCGCTTGACCCCGATCGGCCGTGAACTCGGGCTGGTCGATGACCATCGCTGGCAGCGATTCGAGCAGAAACGGGAGGCGGTCGCGCGCGAAACCGAACGCCTTAAGGCAACCTGGATAAATCCGAAGATCATCAGTGACGCCGACGCCCAACGTATTCTCGGGCAGTCTGTTGAGCGTGAGTATTCGCTTACACAACTGCTGAGCCGTCCGGATGTCACCTATCGGTCGCTGATGACCCTGCCGGATGTCGGCCCGGGCGTACGCGACGAGGCGGTGGCGGAACAGATCGAGATCGCAGCCAAGTACGCCGGCTACATCGGCCGCCAGGCCGACGAAATCGCCCGTCAGGACCAGCTCGAGACCGCGCTGCTGCCGGCCGATTTCGACTATCTTGCCCTCAACGGCCTGTCCATCGAGGCGCGCCAGAAGCTGAGCGCGCAGCGCCCGGAGACGCTGGCCCAGGCCTCCCGCATGCCCGGCATCACGCCGGCGGCGATCTCGCTGCTCTGGGTTCATCTCAAGCGCCGCTCTCGCGGCGATGCGCCCACCAGCCGCCGTCCGGCAGCGCGCTCGGCATGAGTCGCAGCCAGCGCGCCATGCCCAGTGTCCCGCGCCCCGGCGGCCGACCCCCGCAGCGCCCCGCTTTCCCGAGGTAGACCCGATGCCACAGACGACACTCGATACCGGCCTTGAACGACTCGGTCTCGATCTGCCCGCCGCCTCGCGCCAGAAGCTGCTCGACTACGTCGCGCTGATCGCGAAATGGAACCAGGTACATAACCTGACCGCGATCCGCGAGCCGGTAAAGATGGTGACCCATCATCTGCTCGACAGCCTCGCGCTCCTGAAGGTGATCGACGGTCCGGCCAAGCGTGTGGTCGATGTCGGCGCCGGGGCAGGGCTCCCGGGCATCCCGCTGGCGATCGCGCGTCCCGACTGGTCGGTCACGCTGCTCGACAGCAACCACAAGAAGGGTGTGTTCCTGCAGCAGGCCGTAAGCGAACTGGGCCTGTCGAACGCCACCGTCGTGGTGGACCGCGTCGAAGCGTTCCGGCCCGAGGGCGGCTTCGACTACGTGGTGTCGCGTGCCTTTTCCGATCTGCCGGAATTCGCCGAACTGTCGCACCACCTGCGCGCGCCCGGTGGCGCACTGCTGGCGATGAAGGGCGTCCATCCCTACGAAGAAGTGATGCAACTGTCGCCCGGGATCGGCACCGTCGAGGTGATTCGCCTCGAAGTGCCCGGGGTCGATGCCGAGCGCCACCTCGTGTCGATCGGCGCCGCCTGATGCCGCGCATACTCGCTATTGCCAACCAGAAGGGTGGCGTCGGCAAGACCACCACCAGTGTGAACCTGGGCGCGAGCCTCGCGGCGGCGAAGCGTCGCGTGCTGTTGGTCGACCTCGATCCGCAGGGCAACGCGACGATGGGCAGTGGCATCGACAAGTCGAACCTCGCGCATTCACTCTACGACGTGCTGCTGGGCGCGGTGCCAGCCACTGCCGCTCGCGTGCCCTCGCCGAGCTGCGGCTACGACGTGCTGCCCACCAACCGCCACCTGGCCGGCGCCGAGATCGAGCTGGTGACGATGCCGGAACGCGAAGCCCGCCTGAAGCAGGCGCTCGCCGAGATCGCCGACGACTACGACTACATCCTGATCGACTGCCCGCCCGCGCTGAGCCTGCTCACCGTCAATGCCTTCGTCGCGGCCGATGCCGTGATGATCCCGATGCAGTGTGAGTACTACGCGCTCGAGGGATTGTCCGACCTGGTGGATACCATCAAGCGGGTGCGCGCGAACCTCAATCCGAAGCTCGAGCTCGAAGGCCTGCTGCGCACGATGTACGACCCGCGCAACACGCTGTCGCTGCAGGTCTCGCAGCAGCTCACCCAACACTTCGGCAGCAAGGTCTACCGCACGGTGATCCCGCGCAACATCCGGCTGGCCGAAGCACCAAGCTACGGCCGACCGGTCCTCGAATTCGACCGGCAATCGAAGGGCGCGCTCGCCTACCTGGCGCTTGCCGGTGAAATGCTCAATCGGGCGGCGATGACATGATGGCAAAACCCAAAGGACTCGGACGCGGCCTCGACGTGCTGCTCGGTGGTGGCGCGATGGATGCATTCAACGCGCCGCCGAAACCGGGCAGCGAGGGCGAGGGCACGCGCGAGCTGCCGATCGATGCGCTGCTGCCGGGCAAGTACCAGCCGCGCACCCGGATGGACGAAGCCGCGCTGGCGGAGCTCGCCGAATCAATCCGTGAGCAGGGCATCCTGCAGCCGATCCTGGTGCGGCCGGTCGGCGAGGGCCGCTACGAGATCATCGCCGGCGAACGCCGCTGGCGCGCGTCACGCCTGGCCGGGCTGACCCGGGTACCGGTGCTGGTCCGGACGATTCCGGACGAATCGGCGCTGGCGATGGCGCTGATCGAGAACATCCAGCGCGAAGACCTGAACGCGCTCGAGGAAGCGCACGGCATCCAGCGCCTGATCGACGAGTTCGGGATGACGCACGAACTGGCTGCCAAGGCTCTCGGACGCTCGCGCACCGCAGTGTCGAACCTCCTGCGGCTGCGCGCACTCGGTGCCGCGGTGCAAGAACTCCTCTATTCCGGTGCGATCGAGATGGGCCATGGACGCGCGCTGCTGGCGCTGGAGCCCGCGCAGCAGATCGCGCTCGCCAACAAGGTGGCCGCCCAGAAACTGTCGGTGCGCGAGACCGAACGGGAAGTCGCTCGCCTGAACGCCCCACCGGGTCTGCAGGGCAGCGGAGGCCGAGCGGCCGCCCAGGATCCGGACGTCGCGCGCCTGCAGGAACGCCTCGCCCAGTCGCTCGGCACCGGCGTCCGGCTGAAGGTCGGACCAAAGCATACGGGCCGCATGGAAATCGCCTGGCACTCGCTCGAACACCTGGACGAACTGACGCGCCGGCTCGGTCTGCCGCCGGAATGAATGCGCCACGTTGACAATCCCGTCCGTGTCGGGCGAAAATCAGAGGCTTTGTGCGATACGGTAATTGCAGGCGGCCCGGGAGCATCCGGGTGGCGGCGGTGGTCCGTGGCGCAGCGGATCGTCTCGCCGGCCCGCGCCTGGCTGCGCCGTGGACGAAAAACCCCGGCAGGTAGCCGACAAAGCGTGTGCGTGCAATCAGGCTGTAATCGCGACGGGGTATAGATGTCGTACTTACCCCTGTCCGGTTTCGCAGCGATCGTCGGGCTGCAGGCAACGCTGGTAGTGGTCGCCGCCGTCTGTATGGGTCTGTTCCTGGGCTCATCGGCGGGGTGGTCGACACTGGCGGGCGGTGCAGCATGCTGGCTGCCAAGCGCGTTGTTCGCGTGGCGGCTTTCGCTGGCGCTGCGCTACCGGCCCGACCAGGTCGCTGCCGTGTTCTTTATCGGCGAGTTTGCAAAGATGCTGTTCACCGTGCTCATCCTGTTCACGATGGCACGGGTGGTCGACACGATATTCTGGCCGGGCGCAGTGCTCGGCGTGATCGTCGCAGTGAAGGCGAACTGGCTGGCGCTGCTGCTGCGGCGCTGATCCGGCGCCCGCGCCGCCGTAGTCCGCGCGATACCCGCGACAAACCTGCCCCGACTTCTGCCCGTCACACCGCGCAGTCCCCGATCCCCCAAGACCGACCCGATCCATGTCCGCCGCCGATCACCACTACGCGCCCAACGCGACCGAATACATCGTCCACCATCTGGCGCACTGGCAGACGGAAAAGCAGACGTCGATCGTCGACTTCTCGATCATCAACATCGACACCATGCTGTTCTCGCTGCTGTGCCTGGGCCTGACGCTGTGGCTGCTGCGCTCTGCCGCGAAGCGTGCGACCAGCGGTGTGCCGACCAAGTTCCAGGCGGCGATCGAGATCCTCGTCGAGATGGTCGAAGACCAGAGCAAGTCGATCGTGCACGGCAACCGCGCCTTCATCGCGCCGCTCGCGCTGACCGTGTTCGTCTGGATCATCATGATGAATGCGATCGACCTTCTCCCGGTCGACCTGCTGCCGAAGATCGCCGCGCTGTTCGGTTATTACGGCGCCGGGCTCAATGCGCACGACGTCTACCTGCGCCCGCTGCCGACCGCCGACTTGAACGGCACGCTCGGCATGTCGCTCGGCGTGCTGATCCTGATGCTCTACTACGGGGTCAAGATCAAGGGTCTCGGCGGCTTCATCCACGAACTGTTCTGCGCACCGTTCGGCGCGCACCCGCTGCTCTGGCCGGCGAACTTCCTGCTGAACCTGATCGAGTACCTGGCCAAGATGGTCTCGCTCGGCATGCGGTTGTTCGGCAACATGTACGCCGGCGAACTGCTGTTTTTCCTGATCGCGCTGATGGGCGGCTACGCGGCGATGCACGCCACCGGCCTCGCGCTGGCGCTGGTCCATGTCATTGCCGGTACGGGCTGGCTGCTGTTCCACATCCTGATCGTGTTGCTGCAAGCCTTCATCTTCATGATGCTGACGCTGGTCTACATCGGCCAGGCGCACGAAAGCCACTGACGGGCCAGGGGCCCGTCGCATTGGCCAGCGTGCCGACACGCCGTTGTCAGCCGCCACCTGTTCCCCGTCTCTGATGTTTCCGGTTCTGTCCTTCCTCGTTTCATTCACTGATTCATTCATGTTTTTTCCACAGGAGTAGTTGTGATGACCGACGTAGCCTTCGTAGCCCTCGCCTGCGGTTTGATCATCGGCCTCGGTGCCGTCGGTGCCTGTATCGGCATCGGCGTCATGGGCGGCAAGTACATCGAAGCCGCCGCGCGCCAGCCCGAGCTGATGAACACGCTGCAGACCAAGATGTTCCTGCTCGCTGGCCTGATCGACGCGGCGTTCCTGATCGGTGTCGGTATCGCGATGATGTTCGCGTTTGCCAACCCGTTCGCCGGCTGATCCACCCCCGCCTGCACCTGCCGCGCCCGTCGCCTGTTCACGCCCGTGCGTGAGGCGGCGGCGCCCTGAGGTCGGGCAGCGGGTTTCACAGCAGGCAGCATCCACCAGCGTTCGCGCGCAGCCACCCGGCCAGTCCTCCGGACCGGGGCTGCGCGGATCGATCGAGGTTTGACATGAGTATCAACGCTACGCTGTTCATACAGCTGATCGTCTTCTTCATCGGTGCGATGATCACCATGAAGTTCATCTGGCCGCCGCTGATCGGTGCGCTGGAAGAGCGCCAGAAGAAGATTGCTGACGGCCTCGCCGCCGGTGAGCGCGGCAAGCAGGACCTGCTCGCCGCAGAGAAGCGCGCGCAGGAAGCCGACCGCGCCGCCCGCGAACGCGGCCAGGAAATCGTGGCGCAGAGCGAGAAGCGCGCTGCAGCAGTGATCGAAGAAGCCAAGGTCACCGCCAAGGCAGAAGCCGACCGTATATCTGCCGCCGCCAAGGCGGAAGTCGAGCAGGAAGTCCAGCGCGCCCGCCAGGCGCTGCGTGAGCAGGTCGCCGCGCTTGCGGTGGCCGGTGCCGAACGCATCCTGAAGCGTGAAGTCGACGCCAGCGCCCATGCGGCGATGCTGAACGACCTCAAGCAGGCACTCTGAGCATAACGATGGCCGAGATCTCCACCGTCGCCCGTCCCTACGCCGAAGCCGCGTTCAAGCTGGCCCAGGAATCGGGTTCTGTCCCGGCCTGGTCCGACCTGATCGGAAGCCTGGGTTCGATCGCCGCCGATCCGCAGGTCGCCAGTCGCCTTGGCGATCCCGGCCTGCAGCCGGCGAAGCTCGCCGAGTTCTTCGGCAGCCTCGTGCCGGGTGGCTTCACTGCAGAAGCGAAGAACTTCATGCTGATGCTGGCCGAGAACGGCCGTGTCGAACTGCTGCCCGAGATCGCCGCTCAGTTCCATTCGTTGCGCAATGCCTCGGAAGGCCGTGCCGACCTCGTGATCGAGTCGGCCTTCACGCTCGAGGGCGCCGAACTGGCCGGGCTGGTTTCCAGCCTCGAAAAAAAGTTCGCTCGCAAACTCAACTATCGCGTGGTGATCGTCCCCGAACTCATCGGCGGGGTCCGTGTCACCGTCGGCGACGAAGTGCTGGACGCTTCGGTGCGCGGCCGTCTCGCGCAGATGGCCACCGCCCTTCAATCCTAGGAGCACTGTGATGCAATTGAACCCGTCCGAGATCAGCGAGCTGATCAAGAGCCGAATCCAGAATCTGGGCGTCGACTCCGAGGTGCGCAACCAGGGCACCATCGTGTCGGTCGCCGACGGCATCTGCCGCGTGCACGGCCTGTCCAACGTGATGCAGGGTGAGATGCTCGAATTCCCGAACAACACGTTCGGCCTCGCGCTCAACCTCGAGCGTGACTCGGTCGGCGCGGTGATTCTGGGCGAGTACCAGCACCTGTCCGAAGGCGACGTCGTCAAGACCACCGGCCGCATCCTGGAAGTGCCGGTCGGTCCGGAACTCATCGGCCGCGTGGTCGATGCACTGGGTAACCCGATCGACGGCAAGGGCCCGATCAACGCGAAGATGACCGACGTCATCGAGAAGGTCGCCCCGGGCGTGATCGACCGCCGCTCGGTGTCACAGCCGGTGCAGACCGGCCTGAAGTCGATCGACGCGATGGTGCCGGTCGGCCGTGGCCAGCGCGAGCTGATCATCGGCGACCGCCAGACCGGCAAGACCGCGGTGGCCGTGGACACCATCATCAACCAGAAGGGCAAGGATCTCTTCTGCGTGTATGTCGCGATCGGCCAGAAGGCTTCGACCGTCGCCACCGTCGTGCGCAAGCTGGAAGAGTACGGCGCGATGGCCTATACGATCGTCGTCGCCGCCTCGGCCTCCGAGTCGCCGGCGATGCAGTACATCTCGGCCTACTCTGGCTGCACGATGGGCGAGTACTTCCGCGATCGCGGCCAGGACGCGCTGATCGTCTATGACGACCTGACCAAACAGGCCGTTGCCTATCGCCAGATCTCGCTGCTGCTGCGCCGCCCGCCGGGCCGCGAAGCATATCCCGGCGACGTGTTCTATCTGCACAGCCGCCTGCTCGAGCGTGCGGCGCGCGTGAACGAAGACTATGTCGAGGCGTTCACCAAAGGCGAAGTGAAGGGTAAGACCGGTTCGCTGACCGCGCTGCCGATCATCGAGACCCAGGCCGGCGACGTGTCGGCGTTCGTGCCGACCAACGTGATTTCGATCACCGACGGCCAGATCTTCCTCGAGACCGACCTGTTCAACGCCGGTATCCGTCCCGCGATCAACGCCGGTGTCTCGGTGTCGCGTGTCGGTGGTGCGGCACAGACCAAGGTCATCAAGAAGCTGGGCGGCGGTGTGCGCCTGTCGCTCGCGCAGTACCGCGAACTGGCGGCGTTCGCGCAGTTCGCCTCCGACCTTGACGATGCGACCCGTCGGCAGCTCGAGCGTGGCCGCCTGGTCACCGAACTGATGAAGCAGGCGCAGTACCAGCCGCTACAGGTCTGGGAGATGGCGTTGACGCTGTTCGCGGTCAACAACAACTTCTACGACGACGTCGACGTGAAGAAGGCGCTGTCGTTCGAGCGTTCGCTGCGCGACTTCGTCAAGACCAAGTACGCGGCCCTGGCGGATTCGATCGAGTCGAGCAAGGACCTGTCGAAGGACGACGAGGCCAAGCTGACCGCGGCCATCCAGGACTTCAAGAAGACCGGCAGCTACTGATCCGGAAGCGTTCATTGCAGCACCGGTCCGGGCGGCTCCTTCGCCCGGGTCGCTGAACCCGAAGCGTTCGAGAGCAGATCGAGATGCCAGGCTCCAAGGAAATCCGCAGCAAGATCAAGAGCGTCGAGAACACGCGCAAGATCACCAAGGCGATGGAGATGGTCGCTGCGAGCAAGATGCGCAAGGCGCAGGACCGCATGCGCGCCGCGCGTCCGTATGCAGAGAAAATCCGTAACATCGCCGCCCACCTCGCTTCGGCCAACTCCGAATACAAGCATCCGTTCCTGGTGTCGCGCAGTGAATTGAAGAACGTCGGCTTCATCGTGATCACGTCCGACAAGGGGCTGTGCGGCGGGCTGAACACCAACCTGCTGCGCCAGCTGCTGGTGCGCATGCGCGACAACGAGACGCAGAAGATCGGCATCGAAGCCACTGCCATCGGCAACAAGGGCTTCGGCTTCCTGCAGCGCCTGGGTGCACGCATCGTGTCGCACGTGGTCGGCCTGGGTGACACGCCGCGCATGGACAAGCTGATCGGCCCGGTGAAGATCATGCTCGACAAGTTCGCCAAGGGCGAGATCGACGCGGTCTATCTCTGCTACAACGACTTCATCAACACGATGAAGCAGGAACCGAAGATCGAACAGCTCCTGCCGCTGTCGGCCGAGCGGATGTCGGCCGACCCCGCCGTCGACGCTGCCGCCGGCAGCACGTCGCTGTCGTGGGATTACCTCTACGAGCCCGATGCGCAGACCGTCCTCGACGAACTGCTCACGCGCTATGTCGAGGCGCTTGTGTTCCAGGCGATCGCCGAGAACATGGCCTCCGAGCAGAGCGCGCGCATGGTGGCGATGAAGTCCGCCAGCGACAACGCGAAGAAAGTGATCGACGAGCTGAAGCTCGTCTACAACAAGGCCCGCCAGGCAGCGATTACCAAAGAGCTGTCGGAGATCGTCTCCGGCGCCGCCGCCGTCTGAACCATTTCAAGTCAAGGAAGCAGCCATGAGCAACGGAACCGTCGTTCAGTGCATCGGACCCGTGGTCGACATTCAATTCCCGCGCGACTCGATGCCCTCCATCTATGACGCGCTGATCCTCGAAGACAGCGACAGCTCCAGCTTCGCCGAGAAGGGGCTCACCTTCGAGGTGCAGCAGCAACTCGGCGACGGCGTCGTGCGCACGATCGCGATGGGCTCCTCCGACGGCCTGCGCCGCGGCATGCAGGTGCGTGGCACCGGCAAGGGCATCTCGGTGCCGGTCGGTACCGCCACGCTCGGCCGCATCATGGATGTGCTCGGCCGCCCGATCGACCAGGCTGGCCCCATCGCCACCGAAGAGCGCCGCGCGATCCACCAACCAGCGCCGAAGTTTGACGAACTGTCGCCGTCGGTCGAACTGCTGCCCACCGGCATCAAGGTGATCGACCTGATCTGCCCGTTCGCCAAGGGTGGCAAGATCGGCCTGTTCGGCGGTGCCGGCGTCGGCAAGACCGTGAACATGATGGAACTGATCAACAACATCGCCAAGAGCTACGGCGGCTACTCGGTGTTCGCCGGCGTCGGCGAGCGCACCCGCGAGGGCAACGACTTCTACCACGAGATGGAAGAGTCGAAGGTGCTCGACAAGGTCGCGATGGTGTTCGGCCAGATGAACGAGCCGCCGGGCAACCGCCTGCGCGTGGCGCTGACCGGCCTGACGATGGCCGAGAAGTTCCGCGACGAAGGCCGTGACATCCTGTTCTTCGTCGACAACATCTACCGCTACACCCTGGCCGGTACCGAAGTGTCGGCGCTGCTCGGCCGGATGCCGTCGGCGGTGGGTTACCAGCCGACGCTGGCCGAAGAAATGGGCCGCCTGCAGGAGCGCATCGTCTCGACCAAGGTCGGTTCGATCACCTCGATCCAGGCCGTATATGTTCCCGCGGACGACTTGACCGATCCGTCGCCGGCAACGACCTTCGCCCACCTCGACGCCACCGTCGTGCTGTCGCGTGACATCGCCTCGCTGGGCATCTACCCGGCGGTCGATCCGCTCGACTCGACCTCGCGCCAGCTCGACCCGAATGTGATCGGCGAAGAGCACTACAACGTGACGCGCGCAGTGCAGCAGACGCTGCAGCGCTACAAGGAACTGCGCGACATCATCGCGATCCTGGGCATGGACGAGCTGTCGCCGGAAGACAAACTGGCCGTGTCCCGTGCGCGGAAGATCCAGCGCTTCCTGTCGCAGCCATTCAACGTCGCCGAGGTGTTCACCGGCTCGCCGGGCAAGATCGTCGCGCTGAAGGACACCATCAAGGGCTTCAAGATGATCGTCGACGGCGATTGCGACGCGCTGCCGGAGCAGGCGTTCTACATGGTCGGCACGATCGAAGAAGCCTTCGAAAAAGCCAAGACCCTGCAGTAAACGCAGCATCGACCGGACAGAACCCAGACCGCCATGGCCAACACCATCCACGTAGACGTCGTCAGCGCCGAAGAGAACATCTTCTCCGGCGAGGCCGAGTTCGTCGTCCTGCCGGGCGAAGCCGGGGAGCTCGGCATCTATCCGCAGCACACGCCGCTGATCACCCGCATCAAGCCGGGCGCCGTACGTATCAAGGTCGTGGGCAAGGACGATGAAGAGTTCGTGTTTGTCGCCGGTGGCATCCTGGAAGTGCAGCCGAAGACGGTGACCGTACTGGCCGACACCGCCATCCGCGGCCATGACCTCGACGAGGCCAAGGCCGAGGAAGCGCGCAAGCAGGCCGAAGAAACGCTGCGCAACGCGAAAGGTCAGCTCGAGGTCGCGACCGCGCAGGCCGAACTGGCAACGCTCGCCGCGCAGATCGCGTCGATTCGCAAGTTCCGTCAGAAACGCTGAATCGCTGGCGGCTGACGTCCAGGCCGGATGCGTGCGGGGGGAGTCTGCGTTGGACCCCGCTTCGTGCGGACGTGCTGCTCCCCTCGCCGTGCCCTGAGTTGACCATGCGCCCGCTGTCCGACCTACCAGCCGCTGTTCGAGCGCGCATGCAAGGCGTGCTGCTTGACCTCGACGACACGCTCACCACCGGCGGGCGGCTGACCAGCGACGCCTACTTCGCCCTCGAGCGACTGTACCAGGCCGACTTCATCACGGTGCTGGTCACCGGACGCCCGGCCGGATGGTGCGACCACATCGCCCGCATGTGGCCGGTGCACGCCGTGGTCGGCGAGGGTGGAAGCCTGTGCTTCTGGCGCGATCCGCACACCAACCACCTGCGCCAGATGTACGTCGATCCGCCCGATGTGCGTCGCCGCAATCGCGACGCGCTGGCGGCCATCGCCAGCCGCATCCTCGCCGAGGTACCTGGTTGCGCGCTCTCGACCGACCAGTCCTACCGCGAATGCGACCTCGCGATCGACTGGGCCGAGGACGTCGCACGCCTGCCGATGCAGAAGGTCGACCGCATCCTCGAGATCATGCGCGAAGGCGGCCTGACCGCGATGGCCAGTGCCGGGCATGTCAACGGCTGGTTCGGCGACTACGACAAGCTGGGCATGACGCGCCGCTTCTTCAGCGAGGTGCTTAACATCGACCTCGATGCTCAGCGTGCGTTGTTTACCTATCTTGGCGACGCGCCGAACGACAGCCCGATGTTCCGGTATTTCCCGCATTCGATCGGTGTCGCCAACGTGATGGAAGTGAGGGATCGTCTCGAGTTCCCGCCGGCCTATATCACCGCGCGCCGCGGCGGCGACGGTTTCTGTGAGGTCGTGGGCGCGCTGTTCGAGGCGCGCTGAACCGCCGCGCGTTGCGGCGCGGCGCCCGTATGCGTCGTGCTATCTTGAGATACATCCACAGGCGGGGGCATGTATCCCCTGCACGATCCGGCACGTGCCGGCGTCCTCGGAGGCGCAACGCATGAAGTCTGCAAACATACCGGCCGCGATGCGGCTCGGCATCGGGTGCGGCGGCGCTGCCGTCGCAGCGCTCTGCGCCCTTGCCGGCAGCGCGTTCGCCCAGGCGTGGCCGACCAAGCCGATTCGTATCGTCGTGCCATACGCTGCGGGCGGGCCGCTCGACGACGTGGCACGCACGCTGGGCGTGCGCATGTCCGAGACCTGGAGCCAGACGGTGGTCGTCGATAACCGCGGCGGCGCGGGCGGCAGCCTCGGCGCCGACATGGTCGCGCGAGCCACGCCGGACGGCTACACGATACTCCTCGGCAATTCGGGCCCGATGACGATCAACCCGAACCTGATGAAGAAGATCCCGTACGACGCGGTGAAGGATTTCACCCCGATCTCCCTGATCCTCAGCTCGCCCATGGTGATGGCGGTAAGCCCGACGCTGCCGGTGAAGGACGTCGCCGGATTGGTGAAGCTCGCGCGTGCGCGCCCGAACGAACTCAACTATGCATCGGCCGGTATCGGCAACCTGCAGCATCTCGGCATGGAGTCGGTGCAGGCGAGTGCCGGCATCCGCATGAACCACGTGCCGTACAAGGGTGCGGCGCCAGCGTTCATCGATATCTTCGGCGGCCGCATCGAACTGATGTTCGCCAACGTCGTCGGTGCCCTGCCGCACATCAAGGCCGGCAAGCTGCGCGCGATCGCCGTGTCGTCGGCGAAGCGGGCGACGGCCCTGCCCGACATCCCGAGCGTGGGCGAGACCATCAAGGGTTTCGACATGACTGCCTGGATGGGCCTGTTCGGCGCCGCCAACACGCCGAAGGACATCGTCACGAGGATGAGCAGCGAAGTCACGCGCATCGTGCAGTTGCCCGACGTGCGTACCCGGATGCTCGGGCAGGGGGCAGAGCCGGTCGGCGGTACGCCGCAGGACCTCGTCGACCTGATGGCGCGCGAGACCGCGCTCTACGCGAAGATCATCAAGACGTCTGGCATACAGGCCGAGTAGACCGTCGGGGTGGGCGCGCCATGCCTGCCGCCCTTGCTGTTCCCGTGCGTCGTGTTCAGCCGTCGACCTTGATTCCCGCCGATCGGACGATGCGCCCGAACACCTCGATCTCGCTTCGGATCGATGCACCGTACTGATCGGGCGTGTCGAGCAGCGGCTCGAAACCCTGCGCGAGCATCCGCTTGCGCAGGTCGTCGCCCTTGACCGCGGCGACGATCGTCGAGTGCACCCGCTGCACGACCTCGCGCGAGACGCCGAGCGGCCCGACCAGCCCGTAGCGTCCGTCGACAGGCGGCACCTTCAGCCCCTGCTCGATAAGCGTCGGCAGCTCGGGCGCGAAGGCGGAGCGTTGCGCACCGGCCGCCGCGATCAGCCGCAGCTTGCCAGCCTTCGCGAACGGTTCGGCCGCCGGTAGCGCGACCACCAGTACATCGGTCTCGCCACCGATCAGCGCGGTGAGCGCCGGCCCGGCGCCCTTGTAAGGCACATGCAACATTTTCGTGCCTGTCGCACCGAGCAGGATCTCGGTGGCGAGATGGCCGATGGTCGCAGCGCCCGACGACGCATAGGCCATGAAGCCCGGCTTTGCCTTCGCGATGGCGATCAGTTCCGACAGGCGCTTTGCCGGCACGCGCGGATTCACGGCCAGCACATAGGCTGTCAGCGCCATGCTGCCCATCGGCACGAGGTCCTTCACCGGGTCATAGCCGACCTTCGGTTGCATCAGCGGGCCGATCACCAGGCTCGAGTTGTTGCCCACGCCCAGCGTGTAGCCATCCGGCGCCGACTTCGCCACCACTTCCATGCCGGTGGTGGCGCCGGCGCCGGGCCGGTTCTCGACGATCACCGGTTGCGCCCACAACTCGCCCAGTCGAGGCCCGACCAATCGCACGATCAGATCGTTTGGCCCGCCCGGCGCGAACGGCACGACAATGCGCACAGGCTTCGACGGAAACGGGGCGGGCTGCGCGCCAGCGTTGTTCGCTGCGGCAGCGGAACAGAGCGTCACGCAGAGGCAAACTGCCAGGGCGATCGGTCGCGGCGTGGCGACGGTTTCAGGCTGGAGGGTCAAGGTCGGCTTCCACGAGGGCAGGGGACGAACGACAGGAAACACCATCGAGGCCGGCGGTCAACCCGCTCGGCAACCCGATCGGTCATTGCTCTGCACGCACCCCGGCCTGTTTCACCAGCTTGACGTACTTGTCGAGATCGCGTGTGAAGAACTGCACGAATTCGCTGCCGCCGAGGAACACCGGGTCGGCGCCATCGCGCTCGAGCGCCGCACGCACGCTGGCCGAACCGTGCGCCTTGCGTACTTCGGCCACCAGCCGCTCCTGGATCGGCGCGGGGGTCGCGCCGGGTGCGAAGATGCCGTACCAGATGTCCATCGAATAGCCGGGGAAGGTCGCCGCGATCGGGTCGATCCCGGGTAGCGTCTTCGCGGGGTTGGGGGTGGTCACCGCGAGCGCGCGCAGCCGCCCGGCCCGCACCAGTGGCAGTGCGCTCGGTGCGGTGGTGATGCCCATGTCGAGGTCGCCGCCCATCAGCGCGGTCATCATCGGTACCGCACCTTTGTACGGGATGTGCGTCATCTCGATGCCGGCCGACAGACGCAGCAGCTCGCCTGACAGGTGCCCGCTGGTACCGGCGCCGTTGGTGCCGAAGTTGAGCCCGCCCTTCGAACGCTTCGCCCACGCGACGAGGTCCTTCATGTTCTTCATCGGCAGCGACGGGTGCACGATCACCACCAGTGGCGCGCTCGCCACCAGCGCGACTGGTGCGATGTCGGTGCGCACGTTGTAGGTGAGCTTCTGGTACAGCGCCGCGTTTATCACCAGCGAGTTCGAGGTGAGCATGATCGTGTAGCCGTCGGGCGCCGCCTTCGCCGTGGCCTCGGCGCCGAGGTTGCCGCCGGCACCCGCACGGTTCTCGACGGTGACCGGCTGGCCCAGGCCTTCGGCGATCTGGGCCGCGAACGTGCGCGCGAGCTGGTCGGTACCGCCGCCCGGCGGAAATGGCGCGATCATGCGCAAGGCGCGCGCCGGATACTGCTGCGCGGCGGCGTCGCCAGCCACGGACAGGCCCAACAGCGCGACGGCGGCCCCCGTGGCACCCAGCGCCATCATGCCGATGACGCGTTTCTCTTGTGTCTTGTTGTTCATGGTCTGCTCCTCCTGCGGATCCGGCATGTTAAGTCGACTCGCTCCGCCGTGCCGCACGCGATAATGCCGCGTACTTCGAAATCGGGGTCTGACCCTGGGGTCTGACCCCGATTTCTCGCAGTTCATTCCCATGGCCGAACCGGAGCAGATCATGACCGCAGGAAAGACCCGTGCCGATGCAATGGGCAACCTCGAGATGCTCGAGCGTGCGATCGAAGAAAGCCCGTACGACGCCGTGATCGCGGTGTCGCCGGAGAACGTGCGGTATGCGTCCGATGTGCATATTGCGACCCAGCGCAGCATCCGGGACCGGCTGGCTTTCGTCGTCTGGCCGAAGGGTGGCGCGCCGGTGCTGCTGGTCTGCGTGATCGAGGCGACCTATGCAAAGAAGAACACCTGGATCTCCGATGTACGCGGCTACCAGGAGTTCGAGCCCGGACCGGTGAAGGCATTGGCGGAACTCCTGCATGAAATGAAGCTCGACGCGGCGAATGTCGCGATCGAGACCGAGTACCTCGCCGCCGCCTATTACAATGATCTGGTGTCGCGCTGCCCGAAGCTGAAGCTCGGGGCCGCTGAACCGGTGTTTGCGCGTGCGCGCATGCACAAGACCCCGGCCGAGCGGGCGCAGATCATCGCTGCGTTCCACGCGACCGAGAAGGCCTTCCTGCATGCCTTCAGCGCCGTGAAGATCGGTGACACCGAGAAGCAGATCGCGGTGCGCCTGGCCGAGCGTATGCTGACCGAAGGCGCCGACCAGGTCACGTCGAACTACTGCAACGCGGGTGCCAACACCGGCTTCCCGCACATGGTGCCGTCGTCATACCGGGTGCGGCCTGGCGATATCGTGAAGTCCGATTCCGGCGGCATGTTCCGGCAGTACTTCTCGAACGTCGGCCGCACGGCCGTCGCCGGCCCGCCGAGCGACAAGGACATCACCATCTGGAAGCACCTGCGCGACATCCACCATGCGGTGATCGAACAATGCCGTCCGGGCCGCACCGGCGCCGAACTGTTCGCGCTGGCAAAGTCGATGCAGGAGAAGGCCGGCCTCGCGTTTCCGTATTCCCACAACGGCCATTCACTCGGCCTGAACATCCATGAACACCCGATCATCAACGCGCAGGAAACGCTGCCCTACGCGCCCGGCATGATCACCACCGTCGAGACGCGCGCCCGCTGGCCGGGCGAACTCGGCTACCACATGGAAGATCTGATCGAGATCACCGACGGCGCTCCCATCTGGCACGCTACCCACTTCCCCAACGAAGACCTGCTGATCGTCGGCTGACCGACTTTGGGGTCAGACCCGGATTCTTCGCTCAGGTGCCCTGGGCCTTGATGCCAGAGTTGCGGATCACTGGGCCCCAGCGGTCGAACTCGGTACGGAAGAACGCAGCGAATTCTTCCGGTGACATCGGCTTCACGATCGCGCCGTCGTCGACCAGGCGTTTCAGCACAGAAGGATCGGCAAGCGACTGGTTCACCGCAGCATTGAGTCGCACCACGATCTCGCGCGGCGTCTTCGGCGGCAGGTGCAGCGAGTACCAGGTGGTCATGTCGTAACCCTTGACCGTCTCGCCGATCGACGGCACGTCGGGCAGCGCACTGGAGCGGGTAGCCGAGGCGATGCCGATCGCGCGCAGTCGGCCAGCGCGCATCAGCGGCGCACCCGACGGGATGGTCACGAACATCGACATCACCTGCCCGCCGATCAGGTCGCTGATTGCCGGTGCGCCGCTGCGGTAGGGCACGTGCGTGAGCCGGGTCCCGGTCATCTGCTGCAGCACGACCGCGTTCAGGTGTTGCGACGAACCGACGCCGGACGAGGCGTAGGTGAGCTCGCCCGGCCGCGCGCGCGCCAGCGCGAGGTAGTCCTTCAGGCTCTTCGCTGGCAGCGACGGGTGCACGGTGAACACGTTCGGCACCAGGGTGAGCAGTGCGACAGGGGTCTGTTCGCGTGGATCGTAGGGCAGCTTCTCGAACAGGTAGTAATTGAGCACATGGCTGGACAGCCCGCCGAGCGTGACGGTGTAGCCGTCCGGCGCGGCCTTCGCGCCGAAATCCGCACCGATGATCCCGGATGCGCCGCCGCGGTTGTCGACGACGATCGGGGTGCCGAGGATTTCGGCCGCCTTCTGCGTGATCACCCGCGACACGATGTCGGCCGCACCACCCGCAGCAAACGGGACGATCCAGCGGATCGGCTTCGACGGCTTCCATTCGCCCTGCGCAGACGCGGCGAGCGGCACCGACAGGACACAGGCGATGGCCAGCAAGGGCAGGCAGGTGGGGCAGCGGATCATCGGTCGACTCCTCGGCGGCAGGGACGGCAGGGACAGCAACGACAGCAACGGCAGCGGACGCACCGCGCCGGGTTCACGCATCCGGCTGGATCTTCGCCTCGCGCACCAGTTTCGACCAGCGTGCGAGCTCCGCCTTGATGTGCGCGGTGAATGCCTGCGGCGTGCCGCCGACCGGTACCGCGCCGTCAGCGAGCAGCTGTTCGCGGACCGCCGGCGTGCGGACGATCCGCCCGAACTCGGTGGCCAGGCGTTCCACTACCGGCGCGGGCGTGCCGGCCGGCGCGACGACGCCGTACCAGGACGCGGTCTCGTAGCCGGACAAGCCGGCCTCGGCGACCGTCGGCAGGTTGGCGAGCACCGGCGAACGCGCTGACCCGGTCGTTGCCACGGCGCGAAGTTTGCCAGTGCTCACATGCGGCAGGATCGCCACCAGGCTGCTGAACATCAGCTCGACCCGGCCGCCCAGCAGGTCGGTCAGCGCCGGTGCAAAGCCCTTGTAGGGCACATGTTCCATCCGGACCTGCCCGAGCGACGCGAACAGTTCTGCTGCCATGTGCGAAGAACTGCCACGGCCGTTGGATGCGTAGTTGAGCGAACCCGGACGCGTCCGCGCGAGCGCGACCAGCTCCTTCACCGACCGCACCGGCAGCGACGGATGCACCACCAGCAGCAACGGTGCGGTCGCGAGCAGGCTCACCGGCGTGAAGTCGCGCACCGGGTCGTAGGGCAGCCGGCCGCCGAGCGCAGGGTTGATCCCGTGCGACGCGACACCGGCGAGGAACAGCGTGTAGCCGTCGGCTGGCGCGCGTGCGGCGAGGTCGGCGCCGATCGTGCCGCCCGCGCCCGGCCGGTTGTCGATCACCACCGGCTGGCCGATCGACTCGGCCAGCCGCTGGCCGACCGCGCGCGCGACCGTGTCGTTGCCGCCGCCTGGCGGAAAGGGGACGACCCAGCGGATCGACTTCGAAGGCCAGGCCTGGGCGGCAGCCGGCGCTGCCGGCACGCCGACGAGCAACACGGCGCCAGCAAGGCTCAGGGCGCGGGCAGTGGCGGCAGCCGCGGCAGCGGGGGCAGTCAGGGCGAAGGAATCAGGGCTCACCAGTCGTTTCCACCAGATCCGTCCGCACGAAGCGCGCGGCGTCCCCCGTATTCTGCGGCAGGCGCTGCGGTCGTGAGCGCCCGCCGGTGATGCTGCGCGTGCTGCGACGGTGCAGAATCAGGGCTGACCCAGCCGATGGAGCTTCCCGATGACCGCGCCCGACATCGACCTGCGCAGCGATACCGTCACGCGCCCGACGCCCGAAATGCTGGCGGCAATGGCCCATGCCAGCCTCGGCGACGATTCCCGCGATGGCGATCCGACCGTCGAGCGGCTGGAAGACCTCGCCGCCCTGCGCTGCGGCAAGGCGGCCGGCCTGTTCCTGCCGTCGGGCACGATGGCCAACCTGGTGGCGATCCTCGCCCACACCGGCCGTGTCGGCGAAGTCCTGATGGAAGCGACCTCGCACACGCTCACCTCCGAACTGGGCGGCATCGGCGCGCTCGCCGGTCTGTTCACCCGGCCGCTGCCCGGTCATCGCGGCGCGCCCGACTTCGATGCGCTGCGTGCGGCCGTGCGGCGGCCGGGCATCGGCCGCAGCAATGTCGGCACCGCACTGATCCAGCTCGAGACCTCGCACAACCACGCGGGCGGAGCGGTGCTGCCGCTGTCGCTGATGGCCGCCGTGCGCACCCTGTCACTGCAGCATAATGTGCCGGTCCATGTCGACGGTGCCCGGCTGTTCAATGCTGCAACCGCGCTGGGCGTGGGCGTCGACGTGATCGCGCAGCATGCCGACTCCGTGAACTTCTGCATCTCGAAAGGGCTGTCGGCTCCGATCGGCTCGCTGCTCTGCGGTACGGCAGAATTCATCGAGCAGGCAAGGGGTTACCGGCGGATGGTCGGCGGCGCGATGCGCCAGGCCGGCCCGCTCGCCGCCGCCGGCATCCTCGCGATCGAGAAGATGTCCGGCCGCCTCGGCGAGGATCACGCCACGGCACAGCGGCTCGCCGCCGGCCTCGCCGCGCTCGATCCGAGCCTCGTCGACCCTGCAGCAATCGAGACCAATATCGTGCGGATCGATGTCTCGAAGAGCCCGCTGGATGCCGAAACCTGGGAACGCAAGCTGGGCGCGGTCGGCATCCGCGTCGGTGCCTATGGTGCACAGAAGCAGCTGCGGCTCGTCACCCACCGGCATGTCGATGCTGCAGGCATCGACCGCGTGCTGGACGAAGTCCGCAGAATGCTGCGGCACTGACCTGCAGCAATCGATCCAGATCCGTGGCCTGCCCGCGCCAGAGAACGTGCCCGAACCACAGCATTGACAGCCCGGCCGCGATCGCCATCGACAGCGCGCCGATGGGGACATTACGACTTTGCTCTGACACGCTGACACGCGACACGCGAATGTTGACAAGCCGATGAACGCGCGCGAATCTTGAGACGGCATCCCACGACCATTTCAAGCGCATCCATTGGACGAGCAACCCCCATCCAGCGCAGCAGTGCGCGGCCACGGCGACTCCCACGGCGACTCGCAGCCGGTCGGCATCGCCGGCCTCGGCCTGATCGGCACTTCGCTGGCAAGTCGGCTGCTCGCCGCAGGCTTCACCGTCTGCGGCTACGACATCCAGGCCGAACGCCGCGCCCTGCTGGCCGAACTCGGCGGGCAGCCGGTCGACTCGTCCTCGGCCCTCGGCGAGCGCTGCAGCACGATCGTGATCGCCGTGCTGAGTACCGATCAGGTCGAAGCAGTCATGGGCGCGGCGCAACTGCGGCCCGGCAGCCTCGCGATCTGCACCAGCACATGCGACCCTGACCGTATCGAAGCGCTGGCGAGCCGCCTTGCGC
>CAMDXD010000008.1 GCA_945877995.1 Bordetella parapertussis | reverse complement strand
TGGCCGAGAGCGGCCTGCCGGGCTTCGATGCGCCGGCATGGAACGGCGTGCTGGTGGCCGCCCGCACACCGGCGCCGATCATCGCGAAACTCAACGGCGAGATCCTGCGCGCGCTGAAGCTGCCGGACGTGCTCGAGCGCATGGCGGCGCTCAGCTTCGAGCCGGTCGGCAGCACGCCAGCAGTGTTCGGCGTATTCCTGAACGAGGAACTGACGAAGTGGGCGAAGGTCGCGAAGGAGGCCGGCGCACGCGCCGACTGATCGCGGGCCCGCACGCGGCGGGCGCGTCGATCGCTACTCGACTTTCGCGCCCGATGCGCGCACGGCCGCAGCCCATTTGGCCACCTCCGCCTTAAGCAGCTGCGCGAACTCGGCTGCCGTGCTGCCGATCGGTTCTGCGCCGAGCGCCGACAGCCGGTCGCGCATGCCATCGCTGCGCATCAGGCCCCCAATGTCGTTGCTCATGCGCGCGACGATCGGCGCGGGCGTTCCTGCCGGGAACAGCAGGCCGTACCAGCCGATCACCTCGAAGCCGGGCAAGGCCTCGCCGATCGGCGGCAGCTCCGGCACCAGCGGGGAGCGCTTCGCGCTGCTCACGCCCAGCGCCCGCAGCTTGCCGCTGCGCACGAACGGCAGCGCCGCGGGCACCACCGAGAACACTAGCTGCACCTGCCCGCCGACCAGGTCGGTCAGCGCCGGGGTGACGCCCTTGTAGGGCACGTGGACCAGGTCCAGCTTCGCCATCGAGCGGAAGATCTCGGCCGACAGGTGGGTGGGCGTGCCGCTGCCCCCCGAGCCATAGTGCAGTTGGCCCGGTTTCGACCGCGCGAGCGCGATCAGTTCCTTCACGCTGGTCACCGGCTGCCCGGCATTGACCACCAGCACATACGGCGTGCTGGCGACCAGCGACACCGGCGCGAAATCGCGCAGCAGGTCGTAGTTCAGCTTCGGGTACAGCGCGACGGCGATCGGCTGGCTTGCCGTCGCCATCAGCACGGTGTATCCATCGGCCGGCGCACGGGCTGCGATCTCCGCGCCGACGTTGCCACCGGCGCCGGTACGGTTGTCGACGACCAGGGATTCGCCCCATCGTTCGCCGAGATGCTGCGCGACCAGCCGGGCGACGATGTCCGGCCCGGAGGCCGGCGTGCTGGCGACGATGACCCGGATCGGCTTCACCGGATAGCGTTGCCCGGTTCTGGCCGCCTCTGCTGCTTGCACCGCGGTCGACGCGAGCGCGCCTGCAGCCACCGCCGCGCAGGCGCGCGCCGGCCACCCGGCCACCGCACGGCTCAGCCGTGCACCATGCCCACGCGGGAGGACCACTTCACCAGGCCCCGTCGTGCGACGAGAAGGCCACCAGGCACGGCTTGCCGGAGCGATTGCTCCATGCGTGGTTGGTGCCGCGCTGCACGACCGTATCCCCGGCCTTCAGGTGCACCTCGGTGGTGTCCAGCACCAGCGTGATCTCGCCTTCGATCACCAGGCAGAAATCGAGCGTGCGCGTGCGCTGCATGTAGGGATGCGGCGCACCGGCCTTGCCGGTGGACGCGTGCGGCGACCCCATCGATTCGAAGAACGCCTGCACGTCGCGCGCGGACACGCGTCCGGACCAGCTGTCGTCCGGTGGAAAGGTGACCATCCGGCACAGCGAACCGTCGGGCGGTGGCTCGATCGTGTGCGGGATGCCCGACGTGTCGGTGATCGGCACGCCGCCGACCTTCATCCGCGATGGCGTGCGGTCGGTGGCCCACACGCGGGTCGACTCGAACCCGGGCCGCGCAGGGTCGACATGGACTTGCGGCACGGGCGCATCGGAAGTGGCAAGCGACTTGCCCTGCGCGTCGTCGAGGCAGACGATCCGGCGGATCGGGCGGGAGGCATTTACAGCAGCAGTGGTGGCCATGGTGGTGGTGTCGTCCCCGTTCAGTCGTCGTACCGCGCGCCCATCATCATGAAGGCCATCAGGCTGCCCTCATGCGGATTGCACCAGCCATGCCAGTTACCGAGCTGCACGACGACATCGCCGGGCAGCATCGTGTACGTGCCGTGGTCGAGCAGCAGCACGCGCTCGCCCTCCAGCATGATCCCGTAGTCGACGGTCTCGGACTTGTGCACCGGCGACGAGAACGCGTTCGCACCGCCCTTATCCCAGGTGCCGCCATGGCGCTGCCGCGGCTCGTGCAGCGGGATCGCGGTGTCGTCCTTCGACACGTCGTAGCCGGGCGGCTTCGGCGGCGACTGCACAATGCGCAGGTGGCCACCGGTCTCGGGCGGCTCGAAGCTGAACGGCAGCCGGCCGTCGTCGCGATCGCCCGACAGCGGCACCGGGCATTCCCGATACACCCAGAGGTCGGTCATGCAGGTGCCTGGGCGGATCGCACCCGGGTTCACGTTCGGTGCATCGCTGTCGTACAGCACGCAGGAGCGGCCCTGCGCATCGTTGCCGGTGACGACCCGGCGGACCGGCTTGATCGCGGTGCTCATGGCACTCCCCTCCTCGTGGATGACACGGCGCTGTTTACACGCGCTTCGTGTGCCGCCATGATGCCATCGTCGAACGCAAACCGCATGCCGCTCAACCAGAGGGGACCGTGTTGCCAGGGCTTTCGTTCCTTCCCGCCGTGCCACGCAGCGCCGTGCCCCGGCACGGCCTTCGCCTGCTCGCGGCGATCCTGCTGCTGCCCTGCATCGTGCTGCCGGCCGCGGCGCAGCCGTACCCGTCGAAGCCGGTGCGCCTGATCCTGTCCTACCCGCCCGGTGGCGCGACCGACGCGCTCGGCCGCATGCTCGGGCGCGGGCTCGCCGACACCTGGGGCGTGCCGGTCACGCCGGACAACCGGCCGGGCGCCTCGGGCAACATCGGCACCAGCCTGTGCCTGAAGGCACCACCCGACGGCTACACGATGTGCATGGTGGCGGTGGCGCAGGCGATGGCCTCCCGGCTGTCGACCACCGCGCCTTACGATTCCCTGAAGGACTTCACCCACGTGACCCACGTGGCCTCGCTGCCAATGCTGCTGCTGGTGCACCCGGCATTGCCGGTACGCAGCGTGAACGACCTGGTCGCGCTCGCGCGGAAGCGGCCAGGTGCGCTCAACTACGCATCGAGCGGCGGCGGCGCCAGCCACCACCTGGCGATGGAGCTGTTCAAGCAGCTGACCGGCACCGACATCGTGCTGATCCCCTACAAGGGCGGCGGCGAGCAGCTTGCCGACCAGCTGGCCGGACGGGTCGAGACCGCGTTCAACCTCGCCGTCGGCGTGATCCCGCATGTGCGCAACGGCAAGCTGCGCGCGCTGGCGGTATCGACGAAGGAGCACCTGCCGTCGCTGCCCGACGTGCCGACGGTGGCCGAATCCGGCCTGCCGGGCTTCGATGCGGCATCCTGGCAGGGCCTGTCGATGCCGCTGGGCGTGCCGCGCGAGATCGTGCGCAAGGTCGGTGCCGATGCCGCGCGCTTCCTGCAGACACCGGAGGCGAAGGCGCGCATCCTCGAGATGGGCGGCATCGCGGTCGGCAGCACGCCCGAGGCGTTCGACGCCTTCTTCAAGGCCGAGTCCGACAAGTGGTTCAAGGTCGCGCGCACGGCGAACATCCAGGTGGAATGACGAGGGAGACGAGACGATGAGAGTGATCACCCTCGAGGAGCACTTCGCCTCGCCGATGCAGATAGAAGCGACGAAGCACCAGCCGAAGACCGTCTTCACCGAGCGCGGTGCGCATGTCGGCCACGACATCCAGGCCGAGCTCTACGACATCGGCGCCCGCCGCATCGCGGCGATGGACGCCGCCGGCATCGACCTGCAGGTGCTGTCGCTGACCCAGCCGGCCTGCGAGGCAGTGGATGCCGCACTGGCGATCCCGATGGCACGCGAGGCCAACGACCTGATGGCCGAGGCAGTGCGCGCGCATCCTGGTCGCTTCGCCGCCTTCGCCGCGCTGCCGACGCCGGACCCCGCGGCGGCAGTGAAGGAACTCGACCGCGCGATCGTGCAGCTGGGCTTCCGAGGCGCGATGATCAACGGCCCGACCGCGGGCGTGTTCCTCGACGACCCGCGCTTCTGGGGCATCCTCGAATGCGCAGAGGCGCACGGGCTGCCGATCTACGTGCATCCCTCTTCGCCGCTGCCCGGCTTCACTCAGGCGTACTTCAAGGGCTACGAGGACATCTCGCGCGCCGCCTGGGGCTTTGCGGTCGATGCCAGCGTGCACTTCCTGCGCATCCTGTTCTCCGGTGCCTTCGACCGCTTCCCGAAGCTGAAGATCATCCTCGGCCACATGGGCGAGGGCATCGCCTTCGGCATGCATCGCCTGGGCGACCACACCGGCTATGTCGGCGTGCGCCGCGGGCTGAAGCGCCATCCGCTCGAATACATCCGCGACAACCTGGTGATCACCACCGCCGGTGCGTTCTCGAATTCGGCCCTGCTCTGCAGCCTGCTGGAGCTGGGGGCGGACAACATCCTGTTCTCGGTCGACTGGCCCTACGAATCGAACAAGGCCGGCACGGCGTTCCTGCATGCCGCGCCGATCTCGCAAGCCGACCGGGCGAAGATCGCCCATGGCAATGCCGAGCGGCTGCTGAAACTGCCGCCGGCCTGATCGCGGCGGGAACGGCTGCCGCAGGAACGGCAGGCCGGGCGGCAGGGGTCTGCTGCGGGGCCGGCGCTCAGTGTGTGCGCGCGCAGGCGAGCAGCTTGCCGATCTGTTCCCCGTCGCGGGTAGCCGCCAGCACGACCTCGTCCAGCCCGGCCGCACGGTAGGCGGCGAGGCGCTCGAGCACCTGCGCCGGGTCGCCGACGATCGCATGCCGGTCGACCACCGCATCGCTGATCATCGCGTCGGCGCTCGCCCAGTCGCCGGCCTTCACGGCCGCCGACAGGTGCTGCTGGTCGAGGACCGTGCCGGCGACGTCCATGTTGTGCTGATGGTGCGGATGGCGCAACAGCATCGCGAGCAGGCGACGCAGGCGCCCGACGGCGGCTGCGTCGTCGGCCGTGGCTGCATACACCAGGCTGCCTGCACGCACCGTGCGCCCCGCGGCACCGCGCTGGACATGCTCCAGGCTCCAGCGCACGAACTCGACCGACGCACCGCCGCTGATCAGCACGCCGTCGGCATGCGAGCCCGCGAGTTCGAGCATGCGCGGCCGCGAAGCAGCGAGGTAGATCGGCACCGGGCGGCGGCCGGTCGCGAGCAGCCGGTCGTGCACCTTGTACACCTCGCCCTCGTAGCGCACCTTCTCGCCGGACAGCAATGCGCGGCAGATCTCCAGCGCCTCCTGCATCGGCTTCAGCGGCTTCGAATGCGAGAGCGCCAGCGTGTCCAGGTCGCCCGGGCTGCCCGACCCGAGGCACAGCGTGACCCGGCCCGGATGGAACTCGTCGAGCGTGGCCGCCGCCATCGCCAGCTGCACCGGATGGATGGTGAACGGATTCATCGCCATCAGCGCGACGCCGAGCCGCGGCGTCGACGACAGCGCGAACGCGGCACGCGTGATCGGGTCGCGCTGGAACAGGTGGTTCGCCAGCCAGACGCGGCCCGCGCCGCCGGCCTCGCCCGCCGACAGCTTCGCACCGTAGGCATCCGGCGGGTCGTCGCGATTGTCCGAGGAGATGCTGACCGACAGGCCGGACAGTGCTTCGGGTGAGGAGCTGCTGGCCACGGGATCCACCTCGATCGTTTCGATGCTGCCGGGACTGTACGACATCCCGCGGACCGGTGGCTATGCGCACCGCAGCGGATCCGGGCAGGTTGCCCGTCGGGGGGGATGGCAGGACGGATGGGTGGACGGATGGCCCGGGCCGCGCGATGATCGCGCCGTCGCAGCTTGTCCTGCCGCAGGGCAGGTTGTCTGGAACGCTTCCGGGGGAATGCACATGATCGGCAGGCATGCATCGAAGACCGTCGCCGCCGCGTTCGGCCTGGCCATGCTGGCCGGTGCGATCGGCCAGGCCGCCGCGCAGTATCCCGACCGGCCGCTGCGCATGGTCGCGCCCTGGCCGCCCGGCTCGACCACCGACGGTTCCGCGCGCATCGTGTCCGAGGCGCTGTCGAAGCGGCTCGGGCAGAAGGTGCTGGTCGAGAACCGGCCGGGCGCCAACGGCACCATCGGCTCCACCTTCGTCGCGCGCGCGCCGGCCGACGGCTACCTGCTGCTGATGGCCAATGGCGACACGCATTCGATCAGCCCGCACATCTACAAGGCACTGCCCTACGATGCGCTGAAGAACTTCGACCCGGTCGCGCTGGTCGCCACCGCCTCGTTCGTGCTGATCGCGCGCCCCGGGCTGGCCGAGGGCACGCTGCAGGAGGTGATCGCCGCGGCGAAGCGCAACCCGAAGAAGCTGACCTACGGCACCTGGGGCATCGGCAGCGCGGGCCATATCGCGTTCGCGCTGCTCGAATCGGCGGCCGGCATCCAGATGGTGCATGTCCCCTTCCAGGGTGCTGCCCCGGCGCTCGCGGCGCTGATGGGCGACCAGGTCGACCTGATGATCGGCAGTCCGCTGGCCGCCTATGCGAACGCCCCGTCGGGCAAGGTCAAGGTGCTCGGTGCGGCCTCGGCCAGGCGCGTGACCCCGTGGCTGCCCGACGTGCGCACCTTCGCCGAACAGGGGCTGCAGGGTGCGGAGGCCGGCTCCTGGTACGGCGTGGTCGGTCCCGCCGGCATGCCCGGGGAGATCCGGCGCCGGCTGGCTGGCGAGATCTCCGCGTCGCTCGCCGATCCGGCGGTGGCGAAGCCGATCTCCGCGTTCGGCTGGCATGTCGCCGTGGATGCGAAGCCCGAGGCGTTCGGCGCATTCATGAAGGCAGAACTGGAGCGCTTCGGCACCATCGTTCGCGCGAAGGGCATCGAGAAGGAAGACTGACCCGGGTGGTGCTGCACGGCGCCGCCCTCTTGCTCAGCTGGAGACCTGCACCATGAACGTCGTGACCCGAACGAAACTTGCCATGGCCGCCGCAGCCGGACTGCTGCTGGCCGGTTGTGCCGGCATGCAGGTCGGCACCCCGAACGTCTCGATACTTGTCGACCTCGACCCGGCCAGTACCGACCGCACGATGATCGTCGAGAGCATCACCGCCGATGCCAGGGGCGTGCTGTACCTGCCCGACCGGGTCACCGGCAACATCCTGCGCGTCGACCCGCGCGCGCCGAAGCCGGTGGTCGTCGGCCGCATCGCGATCCGCGAGGTCGGCGGCAAGCGCATCGAGCCGAACGCCTCGGGCGTCGCCTTCGACCGTCGCGGCGACCTGTACATCGCGGTCGGTCCGTTCTCCGAGGTCGTGCGCATCCGCGCCGCCGACCTCGACCCGGCGAAGCCGGGCCTGGCCACCACCTTCGCCACCGGCGTGCCGGGCGCCAACGGCATCGCCTTCGACCGCTCCGGTAACCTTGTCATCTCCGGCGGCGCCAGCGGCATCGTCTACCCTGTCGGCCCGGAGGGCGGCGCCGCGCAGCCCGCCGCGCAGATCGAGCGCTTCACCCGCACGCTGCCCGACGGCAAGACGCAGCAGGCGATCGTCGCCAACGGCCTCGAGTTCGATGCCACCGGCGCGCTGCACGTGGCCGACACCGCGCGCGGCGCGGTCTGGAAGGTCGCGATCGGCGCCGACGGCAAGGGCGGCAAGCCGGTGCTGCTCGCGCAGGATGTGCAACTCGAAGGCGCCGACGGCATGGCCTTCGACCGCCACGGCAACCTGTGGGTCACCGCCAACGAGCTCAACGCGCTGGCGACGGTTACGCCGGCCGGGCAGGTACGCACCGCCGCCCGCAACGACAGCCGCGGCCCGCTCGAATTCCCGGCGGCGATGGTGTTCACCGGTGGCGTCGGCTATGTCGCCAACTTCGACACCCCGCCCCGCGTGAACCTCGATGCCAACGGCAAGACCGCACTCGACGGCATCGGCGCGTCGATCGCGCGCCTGGCGCACTGACGTACTGACGTACTGAAGTACCGACCGCCCGCGGGGACGCTCAGGGTGCGGGAGGCTCCTCCCGCATCCGTCCCTCGATGGTCGCGCGGTCCCACTGTGGCGCGAGCATCGCGACGAAATCATACAGCGCGCCCTGCAGCCAGGCGCCACGCCGCAGTTCGATCTGGGTGATCGAAGCCGGGAACAGGTGCTTCGCATCGAGGGCCCGCAGGCCACGGTCGCGCGCTGCCTCGAACGCGATCGACGGCAGGATCGCGATGCCCAGGCCGAGCTCGACATACGACTTGATCACGTCCGCATCGGTCGCGCTCAGCACCACGTCGGGCACGATGCCCGCTTCGTCGAACGCCCGCAGCACGGAAGACCCGCCGACGTAGCTCTGGTCGAGGGTGAGGATCGGGAACGCGCTGACCCGTTTCAGCGTCGGCCGCCGCACGGCCGCCAGCGCATGCCCGGCCGGGACGATGATGCTGCGCTCGAGGCGGGCGCAGTCGAGCATCACCAGGTCTGCGACCGGCTCCGGCGGTTCACTGGTGATGCCGAGATCGGCTTCGCCGCCGACCACCCATTGCGCGATCTGCGTCGGGCTGCCCTGGCGCAATGCCAGCTGTACGTCAGGATGGCGGCGGATGAAGCGGCCGATCACGCTGCGCAGCACGTAGCGCGCATGGATGTGGGTGGTCGCCAGCACCAGCCGCTTCTTCGCATGCTGGAACTCCTCGGCGATCCGGCGCACGTTCTGCGCGTCCTCGATCATCCGGCGTGCCGTGGCTAGGATCTCCAGCCCGGGCGCGGTGAAGCCCTCGATGCGGTTGCCGCGCCGCTGCAGCAGCTGCACCCCGAGTTCCTCCTCGAGCAGGCGAACCTGCTTGCTGATGCCCGGCTGCGAGGTGTGCAGCGCCGCCGCGGCGCGCGAGATGTTGAAGCCGGCCTCGGCGATGCCGCATACGTATCGGAGCTGCCTCAGGTTCATCGTGCGATAACCAGCCGGTATCGAATGATTCGGAAATATTCTTTTCGATCATAACGGGATCGGCGTACAGTCGTGCGCAGAGAGCCTGCAGTGCAGGCACGGAGGAGACACATGCCGGCAACCGGACCGGACGCGTGCGCCGGAATGCCCGGGGCGCGGGGTATCCATCTGTCGCGCGTCGCGACGATCCCGTGGGAAGACCGCATCAACGTCGACAACTGGCCGAGCCAGGCCGGCATGTACCACGACGACCGTGACAACGCCTTCACGCTGCGCCTGATCAACTATCCGTTCGGCTCGACCGAGCCGCGCCATGTGCACGCGGGCTCGCACGCGACCACCGTGCTGCGCGGCAAGGCGATCGTCGACGGCCTCGAGCTCGGCCCACTCGACGTGATCCTCGGCCCGTCGAACGAACCGCACGGCCCGCTGCACTACCCGGAAGGCTGCAAGCTGCTGAGCTCCTTCCAGGGCAGCTACTACCACAGCGAAGTGCAGCAGCTGTCGGGAGAGCCGCAGTACCGGCTGATCCAGTCCGCCGGGCTCGAGTGGCACGACGACCGCATCCGCGGCGGCCGGGTGAAGACGCTGGTCGACCACGGCCTGGGACGGCTGCTGGTCGAGGTCGGCGAGTTCCGCGCCGGCAGCTCGCTCACCGTGCCCGCGCCGCGACCGGCGCAGGCGATGCTGGTGGTCGAAGGCTCGGTGCAGGTGTCGGCCGGCGCCGCCGGGCCGGTGCAGCCACCGCTCGGCGAATGGGATTTCATCTACCTCGACGCAGACGGCGACGATGCGCTGCTACGATTCGGACCCACGACGACGCTGCTCATGCTGACGCTTCGCTGAAGCTTCAGCCGCGGCCGCGGCCGCACCCAGGGAGAGACACGATGGCGAAACAGACTGGCGCACGCTTCATCGCGCAGACGATCAACGACTATGGCGTGACGCACGTGTTCCTGGTGCCGGCCATCCTGCTCAAGGCCTGCGCCGAGATGGAGCCGTTCGGCATCGTGCGCGTGGTGGCCCATGGCGAGAAATCCACCGCCTACATGGCCGACGGCTATGCCCGGGCCTCCGGACGTCCCGGCGTCTGCTTCGCGCAGCACATCGGCGGCTCGAACCTCGCGGCCGGCCTGCGCGACGCCTACCTCGCCGGATCGCCAGTGTTCGCGGTGACCGGTGGCCCGATCACGGCCACCCGGTATCGGCATGCCTATCAGGACCTGGAACACTTCAGCCAGTTCGACCCGACCACCAAGTTCAACGCCCGCGTCGACGACATCACCCGGCTGGCCGACCTGATGCAGACGGCGATGCGCGAAGCGGTCACCGGCTCGCCGGGACCCGTGCACCTGGAGATCCGCGGCCACCATGCCGAACTGACGCTGGCCGAGGCCGACTTTCCCGACACGCTCGACCCGCGCTGGAAGTCGGTTCCGCCATTCCGGCCATCGGCCGATCCCGCCGCGGTGGAGGCCGCGCTCGCCGCCCTCGCGTCCGCCGAGCGCCCGGTGATCGTGGCGGGCGGCGGCGTTGCCTGGTCCGGCGCGCAGGCCGAGGTGGTCGAGCTGGCAGAGCGGCTGTCGATCCCGGTCGCGACCTCGCTCAACGCGAAGGGCACGATCATCGAGACCCATCCGCTGGCAGTCGGCGTGTGCGGCACCTATTCGCGCGCCTGCGCGAACCAGGCCGTGGCCGGCGCCGACGTGGTGCTGTTCATCGGCAGCAAGACCGGAGGACAGGTCACCACCGGCTGGAAGGTTCCCCAGCCCGGCACGCGGATCATCCACCTCGACATCGATCCGGCCGAAATCGGCCGCAACTATCCGACCGAAGTCGCGCTGGTCGGAGATGCGCGTACCGTGCTGCGGCAGTTGCTCGAAGCGTCCTCCGGCGCCCAGGCGCCAGCCTCGCGTACAGCCTGGCTCGGACAGGTGAAGGCACTGGTCGCAGAGTGGCGGGCCAGCCTGCAATCGCTGATGGATTCGAACGCAGTGCCGATGCGGCCGGAACGCCTGTGCCGCGAGATCGCGGCCGCGCTGCCAGCCGGCGGCGTGCTGGTCTCCGACACCGGCCACTCCGGCATCTGGACCGGCGCACTGGTCGAGTTCACCAAACCGGGCCAGCGGATGATCCGCTGTGCAGGCTCGCTCGGCTGGGCGCTGCCCGGCGCGATCGGCGTCAAGTGCGCGCTGCCCGATACGCCGGTGATCGCCTTCGCCGGCGACGGCGGCTTCTACTACCACATGGCCGAACTCGAGACCGCGGCGCGCTACGGCATCAACTTCATCATGGTGGTGAACAACAACAGTTCACTCAACCAGGAGATCCCGCTGATCGACGACGCGTACGCGAAGAAGCCGACCGAGCGCGCGCGCGACCTGTGGGCCTTCCGCGACGTGAACTTCGCGGCGATCGCAGAGCAGATGGGCTGCCTGGGAATCCGCGTCGAGCGACCCGATGAGTTGCCCGCTGCGTTCGCGAAGGCCCTGTCCGCAGGGCGCCCGGTGGTCATCGACGTGGTCACCGACCACCTGGCGATGGCACCGAAGGCGTGGACCGGTACCGCCGGCGGCTCCGGCCACTGAGCGGCGCGCCCCGCAACACCGACACAGCGAACACGGCAGCAGACAGAGAGGAAGGTCATGGCACTGGACATCGATACCGCCGCGGCAGGCTTCGAACGCCTGGTCGATCCGGCGGCCCCGTTCGACCGCATCGCGCATGGGCTGTACTTCGGCGAAGGCCCGGTATGGGATCACCGCACGAAGCAACTGTTCTGGGTCGACATCATCGGCAACACGATCTGGAAGTGGCAGCCGGGCGTCGGCCAGGAGGTCGTGCTGCGCCCGTCGCAGCATGCCAACGGCATGACCTTCGACCATGAAGGCCGGCTCAACGTCGCCGGCTGGTGTTCGCGCAGCGTCTGGCGCTTCGAGAAGGACGGCACCTTCACCACGCTCGCGTCCCACTATGACGGGAAGAAGCTGAACACGCCGAACGACATCGTGGTGCGCTCGGACGGGCAGGTCTACTGGACCGACTCGGCCGGCGGGCTGGTGATCCCCGGCATGGTGGCCGAGGACGTGCAGCGCTACCTCGACTTCCAGGGCGTGTACCGCGTCGGCAAGGCAGGTGGCCCGGCCATCCTGGCGACCGACGAGGTCAGCTATCCGAACGGGCTCGCCTTTTCCCCGGACGAAAAGCTGCTGTACGTGAACGACACGCGCCAGGCCTATATCCGCGTGTTCGACGTGAACCCGGATGGCAGCCTGTCCAACGGACGGCGCTTCCACGACATGACCGGCACCGAAGGCGGCGTCGCCGACGGCATGAAGTGCGATACCGAAGGCAATGTCTGGTGCACCGGCCCGGGCGGCGTGCATGTGATCGACCCGTCCGGAAAGCTGCTCGGCCGGATCTTCGTGCCCGGCCACCACTGCACCAACTTCTGCTGGGGTGGCGACGACTGGCGCACGCTGTATATGACCACCTTCACCGAGGTCTGGCGCACGCAGGTGAAGATCCCCGGCATCGCGGTCTGGTAGCACCGGCAGCAGCCGTAGTCCCTCGAAGGAGAATCAGGATGGCATGGAAGTTCGAGCCGGTCCCCGGACCGCTCAATGGCGGTTACGGCGGCGCACTCGGTGGGCTCGCCTGGGACGGCAGCGGCATGCTGGTCAGCCTGCTGGAGGCGGGATTCATCCATCGCCACGACCCGGCCACCGGCACGTTCACCGAGGTGCGCAGGCATGCCAACCGGGTCAACGGCATCGCCGTCTCGACCGAGCCGGGCGTGCTGTACGGCTGCCAGGAAGGCGGCCGCCGGATGATCCAGTTCCAGCCGCGCGGCACGGCCAACCCGACGGCCACGCGCATCGACGGCAAGGTGCACAACTTCCCGTGCGACCTGTGCGTCGACCGCAGCGGGCACGTCTGGTTCTCGGATCCGTACAGCCATGTGCTGTCGTTCGGGCCGCAGATCTTCCCGCCGCTGCACCATGCCTCGGTGCTGCGCCTGGGCCGCGACGAGCGCGCGCACTGGCACCTCGACCGCATCACCGAAGACACGCTCGCGCCGCGCGCGGTGCTGCTGTCGCCCGAGGAGAAGACGCTGTACGTCGGAGAAGGCGAGGTCGGCCGCAAGGGACCGCGCGAACTGCGGGCGTACCCGATCGACGCACACGGCCATGTCGGAACGCCGGTTGTGATGCACACCTTCGGCGCCGACCAGCGCGGCGAGCACCGGGGCATCGAGGGCATGTGCCTGGACAGCGACGGCAACATCCTCGCGGTCTGCGGCTCGCGGCGCAGCGGACCGGGCCCGCATGTGATGGTGTTCTCGCCATCGGGCACGATCCTTGAAGCGCACCCGCTGCCCGGCGACCTGCCCGCACGCTGCCAGTTCGGCGGGCCGGCCCTCGACACGCTGTACGTAAGCACCCTCGCCGGCGATCTGTTCACCGCGCGCGGCATCGGACGAAAGGGCTACAAGCGGTTCTGACAGACAACACCAACGCATCGGCCGATGCGACCGCCACCGGTTTTCACACAGAGACAGGCGCACGGCCAGGCAGCCATCCAGGAGGAGGCAAGCATGCATGAGAACAGGCAGGCGCAGCGGCGTTACGCTCGTGCAGGACATCTGCTCGTAGCGGCGGCACTGACCGGCGCAGCATGCGCCGCGGCATCGATTCCCCGGGCCCTCGCGCAGGAGTTCCCGCAGAAGGCGATACGCATCGTGGTCGGGCCTGGCCCGGACATCGTCGCACGCATGCTCGGGCAGCACTACACCGAGGCCTGGGGACAGCCAACGGTGATCGATCCGCGCCCCGGGGGAGGCGGCGTGATCGCCGCGGAGCTGGTCGCGAAGGCCCCGCCCGACGGCTACAGCCTGCTTCTCTCCAGCGCGGCATACACGATCAACGCGGTGCTGCAGCCGGGCACCACCGACCTGCTGCGCGACTTCGCCCCTGTGGTGTTCGCCGCCTCGTCGCCGTTCGTGCTGATGGTGCATCCCTCGCTGCCGGTGCGCTCCACCGCGGAGCTGATCGCGCTCGCGCGCAAGCGTCCAGGCCAGATCAACTACGCTTCCTCGGGCAACGGCACCCCCCCGCACCTGGCCGGCGAGCTGTTCAAATCGATGGCGAAGGTCGACATGGTGCACATCCCGTACAAGTCGGCGGGACCGGCGATCATGGACACGGTGGGCGGCCAGGTGCAGGCGGTTTTCGGCATCGCCTCGATCGCGATGCCGCAGGTGCTCTCCGGCAAGCTGCGCGGCCTGGCGGTGAGCAGTCGCGAACGTTCGCGGCTGGCACCGGACATCCCGACGCTGAACGAATCCGGCCTGCCCGGCTTCGAGGTGATCGGCTGGAACGGCCTGATGGCGCCGGTGGCTACGCCGCGGGCGATCGTCGCGAAGCTGAATGTCGAAGCGCTGGCCGCACTCAAGCAGCCGCATTTCCAGGCGAAACTGGTCGCGGCCGGCTACGAGCCAGCTGCACCGAACACGCCGGAACAGTTCAGCGAACAGGTACGAGCGGAGGTGGCCAAATGGGTGAGGCTGGTGAAGGAAACCGGCATGCGGGTGGACTGATGACGAATCACCTGCAGCGCATCGGACTGATCCTGCCACTGCTGGCGGTGACACTGGCAGCGATCCCTGTGCCCGCCGGCGCACAGGCCTGGCCGGTGAAGCCAGTGCGCCTCGTCGCGCCCTTCCCTCCAGGCGGGTCGTCCGACCTGGTGGCACGCGTGGTCGCCCACGGCCTGGGCGAGGCGCTGGGACAGCCGGTGATCACCGAGAACCGCGCAGGCGCCGGCGGCAGCATCGGCACCGCGCTGGTCGCGAAGGCACCGGCCGACGGCTACACCCTGCTGCTCGCCGGCATCGGGCCGATCGCGACCAATGTCCACCTGTATGCCGACGTCGGCTATGACCCGGTGCGCGACCTGGCCGCGATCACGCCGGTGGCCAGTGCACCGACGATGCTGGTCGGGCATCCGAGCGTGCCGGCGAAGTCCGTCAAGGAACTGCTGTCGCTCGCGCGCCGCAAGCCGGGCGCACTCACCTGTGGATCGGGCGGCGTCGGCACGCCGGCCCACCTCGGCTGCGAGATGTTCAAGCTGCTGGCGAAGGTGGATATCCTGCATGTCGCCTACAAGGGCAGCGGCCAGGCGATCAACGACCTGATTGGCGGCCAGATACACCTGGTGTTCGCAAGCACGCCGGTCGGGGTGCCGAACCTGCGCAACGGCAAGCTGCGCGGCTATGCGGTGACCTCGGCCAGCCGCACGCCGCAGGCGCCAGACCTGCCAACCCTGGACGAGGCTGGCGTCAAGGGCTACGTGCTCGACAGCTGGTGGGGCGCGTTCATGCCGGCACGTACCGCGCAACCGATCATCGACCGTGTGGCAACCGACATCGCGCGGGTCGTCACCGGAGGCGAGGCGAAGGAGCGGTTCGCCGTGCTCGGCCTGGATCCCTACGTGCTTTCGCCAAAAGAATTCGCCGCACTGGTGCGCGCCGATGTAGACAGGATAGGCAGGCTGGTCCGCGAGACTGGCATCAAGGCCGATTGATTCAAACCGAAGGAGCGAGCGCAATGGCAACGAAGAAGGTAGTGAACAAGGTGGCCGGGAAGGCCGCGAAGAAGACGGTCGGCGCGACGGCCCGGCGCACTGTCGTGAAGGCCCCGGCCACGAAGCGCACGCCAGGCACCGCCGGGCGCCGGATCGACGTGCACAGCCATGTCGTGCCGTCCGAGCTGCTGCAGGCGATCGAGCGCGACCCGGCACGCTTCCAGATGAACATCGAGACACGCGACGGCAGCCAGCGCATCGTGCGCGATGGCGGCCACGCGTTCCCGGTCTTTCCGGAGTTCTCCGACCCGGCGATCAAGGTCGCGGGCATGGACCGCAAGGGCCTCGATGTGTCGTTCATCTCGCCGGCACCGATCGTGATGATGTACTGGCTCGGCGTGGATGCCGCCGCCGAGGCCGCGCGCATCACCAACGACGGCATCGCGCGCATGGTGGCCGCCCATCCCAACCGCCTGAAGGGCATGGGCACGCTGCCGATGCAGCACCCGGATGCAGCGATCGCCGAGCTGGAACGCATCGTGCGCGACCACGGCTTCCGCTCGGTGGAACTGGGTACCTCGGTCGAGCACGAGCAACTGTCGGAGCCGCGTTTCCGACCGGTGCTCAAGCGGGCGCAGGACCTCAAGGTGTTCATCTTTGCGCATCCGTACTCGTCCACGCCCGAGTGCGGTACCGAGAACTACCACCTGCGTAACCTGATCGGAAACCCGCTGCACAGCACGATCATGGTCGGCAACCTGATGTTCAGCGGCGCACTTGACGACCTGAAGACGCTGAAGATCGTGCTCGCGCATGGCGGCGGCTACATCCCCTACCAGATCGGCCGCTTCGTGCACGGGCACAAGGTTCGCAAGGACACGAAGCAGGACACTCGTACCTCGCCCGAGAAGATGCTGCGCCGGTTCTGGTACGACGCGCTGGTGCATGACGAGGCGGCGCTGCGCTACCTGATCGAACGCGTCGGCGCCGACCGGGTGGTGCTCGCGACCGATGCGCCGTTCGACATGGGCGAGGAGAACCCGATCGAGCGGCTGAAGGCGGTACGGCGGCTGTCGACGGCCGACCGCGAATTGATCTGCAACGGCAATGCGATGAAGCTGTACGGCGGGAAGCTGTAGCACCGCGGTACGGCGCATCCGGAGGAGGCGGCGCATCGATGGACATGCATGCACGGCAGGCGGCTCGGCGGGCTGCGCGATACGGGTTTTCCGCTACACGCAGGGCGCTGCTGCCGCTGCTCCTTCTCCTGCTGTTCCCCGCCGCGGCTCAGGCCCAGTCAACGCCGGCGGCGTGGCCGACCAAACCACTGCGCCTGATCGTGCCTTCGGGCCCGGTCGGGCCCAGCGACTTCCTCGCGCGTGCGCTGGGCAACCAGCTCACCGAACTGCTCAAGCAGCCGGTGGTGATCGACAACCGCCCCGGCGCTGGCGGCACTCTGGGCACGATGCTCACCGCACGCGCCGCACCGGACGGCCACACGATCCTGGTGATGGGGCTGAACAACTACGTGATCAACGCGACGCTGTATCCGAAGCTGCCGTACGACTCGTACAAGGACCTGGTGCCGGTGTCGGTGCTGGCGGAGGCACCGCTGCTCCTGGCCGCGCACCCGTCGTTGCCGGCGCGCAACGTGCAGCAGCTGGTCGCGCTGGCGAAGAAGCAGGCGCGCGGCCTCGACTACGCATCGGGCGGGGCCGGTACCGGCCCGCACCTGGCGATGGAACTGTTCCTCGAGCGGGTCGGGTTGAAGATGGAGCACATCGCCTACAAGGGCGCCGGTGCCGCGCTCAATGAAGTGATCGGTGGCCAGGTCGGCGTGATCATGGTCAACATGACCGCCGGCATCACGTTCGTGCGCGCGGGCAAGCTGCGCGGCCTCGCCGTGACCAGCGGCAAACGGTCGGCCGGTGCACCCGACATCCCGACCGTCGCAGAGTCGGGCTATCCCGACTTCATCACCACCGGCCAGCATTTCGCGATGGTGCCAGGCACGACGCCGCGGGAAGTCGTCGCGAGGGTGCACCACGAACTGATCCGCGCGCTGAACACCCCTGACGTGCGCGAACGCCTTGCCGCCGAAGGATCGGAGATCGTCGGCAGCAGCACCGAGCAGGCGATCACGATCGTGCGCGACGAGATCGCGCGCTGGGCGAAGGTGATCCGGCGGCTCGGCCTGAGTGCAAACTGACACACCCGGCATGCGTTGTGCTCGTCCACCGCTGGTTCCCATCCTCCCGTCGAAGGAAACAATCGTGCATTGCAGCCCTGCCGCCACCCGCGCAAGAAGAGGAGCCACACGCCTGTCCGGGGTGGCGTTCATGGCGCTCGTCACCGTCCCTGCTTTCATTTCGCTGGCCGTCACCGGCGCCCGCGCGCAGCCGGCGCCAGCGTGGCCGACAAAACCGGTGCGACTGGTCGTGCCACTGCCTCCTGGTGGTGCCGCCGATATCGTCGCGCGCATCGTCGCCGGGAAGCTCACCGAGTCGATCGGGCAACAGGTGGTGGTCGAAAACCGTCCTGGCGCCGGTACCAACATCGGACCCGCTTTCGTCGCCAAGTCTCCAGCCGACGGCTACACCCTGCTGCTCGCCTCGGTGACCAACCATGCGGTCTCGGTGAACGTGTTCGCCGCGCCGGGCTACGACCTCGCGAAGAGCTTCGCGCCGGTGGCCCTGCTCGCCAATGCACCGCACATCCTGGTCGCGCATCCGTCGTTGCCGGTAAAGACGGTACGCGACGTGGTCGTACTGGCCAAGGCGCGCCCGCGCGAACTGTCCTTCGGATCGCAGGGCAGCGGCACCCTCGCCCACCTCGAGATCGAACTGCTGCAGGGATTGACCGGCGCCGAGTTCACCCATGTGCCGTACAAGGGCAGCGCGCCCGCCAAGGCGGACATCACAGCGGGCCACATCCAGCTGATGTTCGACTCCTATGCATCGGCCTCCTCGCTGCTGAAGGAGCGCCGGCTGCGCGTGGTCGCGATCGCCTCCGACAAGCGCTCGGCCTTCCTGCCGGAAGTCCCGACCTTCATCGAGTCCGGCATCAAGCAGTATGCGGCAAACAACTGGTACGGCCTGATGGCACCGCTCGGCACGCCGAAGGCTATCGTCGACCGGCTCGCCGACGAGACGGCGAAGCTGCTGCAGCTTCCCGACACCCGGGAGCGCTTCGCCGCCCTCGGGCTGGAGCTGACACCGGGCGGGCCGGCTCGGCTTGCCGAAGTGGTGGCTAGCGACCTCGCGACCTGGGGGCCAGTCGCGAAACGCGCCGGGGTCAAGGTCGAGTAGCAGGAGGCCGGATGTATACTCGTTCGCCTGTCGAATGGGAGAACTGACGTGGCAGCAGGTCCGGAAGCAGGCGCCCGCAAGGTTCGCTGGGGCGTGGTGGGCCTGGGCCGCCTGGTCGAGCAGTGGATGGTCCCGGCGATAGCGCAGAGCCCCGGCTCGGAACTGGTCGCCTGCCTGGGCAGCTCGCCACTGAAGACGCGCGAGTTCGCCGCACGCCACGGTATCGCCGGCGTGCACGACGACCCGGAATCGCTCGCCGCCGATCCCTCGGTCGATGCGATCTACGTCTGCACGCCCAATGCACTGCACGGCGCGGCCGTGTTCGCCGCCGCGCGGCATCGCAAGCATGTGCTGTGCGAGAAGCCGCTGTCGATCGACCTGGCCGAAGCCATTGCGATGACCACCGCCTGCCGCGACGCCGGCGTGGTGCTGCGTGTCGCACACCAGATCCGGCTCGAGCCGGTGATCCGCCGCCTGCGCGAGGTAGTGCAGTCGGGCGAGCTGGGCGAACTGCGCGCGATCTCGCTCGAGCGTAACGGCCCGATGGGTGGTACGCGCGCACCATGGCGGCTCGACGTGCGCCAGGGCGGCGCACTGTTCGACATGGCGGTGCACCTGCTCGACCTGGTGCAGTGGGTGTCGGGCCTGCCCTACAGCGAGGTGTCCGCGCTGTCGCATCCCGACCGGCGTGCCGGCCTGCCCGACGAGACGGTGACCGTGCTGGCGATGCTCGGCACCGGCTGCCAGGCGGTGGTGCGCGCCACGCGCGAGATGCCGACGGTGCGCAACGACTTCGTGCTGCAGGGCACGCGCGGCATGGCGAGCACCTCGGCACTGCGCTGGACAGACCGCCATGTGCTCACCATCGCCACGCCAGAGGGCAGCCGCGAAGAGACGTTCACCGCCGCACCCTCGGCCTACCGCCTCGAGATCGATGCGTTCGAGGCGGAGCTCGCCGGGCGCCGTACCGACCTGCCCGACGGCGAATCGGGCGTGGCCCTGGTCGAGGTGACTCGCGCCATCATGCAGTCGATCGACGAACGCCGCACCGTGCCGATCACTGGCGCGCGGCACTGACCGGCCCGGCGCGGCCGAATCGAACCGAACCGGAGCAACGGATGTACACGCCCTTCCCCGTCCACGAGATCGAAGGCAGCGCGCACGACTGCGGCGAGGCGCACGGCCGGCTCGCCGCCGAGCGCGTGCAGCAGACGCTCGATATCTACCTGCCGTCGTTCGAGAAGCAGGCCGGGCTGTCGCTCGCCGACACCCGCGCCCGGGCACGCACCTTCGCGCAATCGATCCGCGAGATAGACCTCGACATCCTGCATGAACTGGAGGGCATCGCCGCCGGCTCGAAGCAGGCCTTCGAGGACATCGTCGCGGTGAACTGCCGCACCGAGCTGCTGTACGGCAGCGCGATGGGCCTGAAGCCGGCGACCGAGTGCACGACGATCGCCGTGCTGCCCGAGGCCGCGCGCGACGGCGGCGTGATCGTCGGCAAGAACTGGGACTGGCGCAATGGCTGCGTCGACAGCATCGTGGTGCTGAAGATCCGCCAGCAGCGCAAGCCGGCGCTGACCCTGATCGTCGAGGCTGGCATGGTCGGCCGCGACGGCTTCAACGAGGAAGGCATCGCGATCTGCGGCAACCTGCTGGTGTCGAACGAAGACCGCGGCCACGTCGGCGTGCCGATCCCCATCCTGCGCCGGCAGGTGCTCAACGCGCACCACTACTACGAAGCGATCGATCGGCTGGTACGCGCCCCGCGCGGCGCCTCCGGCAACTACCTGATCGCGCATCGCGGCGGCGTGGCGATCGACTTCGAACTCTCCCCGAAGCAGGCCTTCCCGGTCTACCCCGAGCGCGGTCTGCTGACCCATTCGAACCACTTCCAGTCGGTGGTCGCACAGTCCACCGGCGTGGCGAAGTTCTATACCGGCGACAGCCTGTACCGCGACTTCCGCGCGCGCCAGCTGCTCGAGCCGAAGATCGGCTCGATCACCGTCGACGACGTGAAGGACACGCTGCGCGACCACTTCGGGCACCCGCGCTCGATCTGCCGCCATCCGCACGACTACCCGGGTAGCGAGCCGACGATGACCGTGTCCTCGCAGGTGTTCGACCTGAAGAACAACCGGGTGCATATCGCCGCAGGCCAGCCGTGCCAGTCCGAGTACCACTCGGTCGGCCTGCCTGGCAGCGACTGAAGGAGGACAGATGAAAGGACGTTACCGCTGGCCCGACGGCGTGCGCTGCGCCGTCTGCCTGACCGTGGACTTCGACGGCCCGTCGCACGAGACCGGACGCAAGCTGCGCCCGCTCGGCGCCAATGCCGTCGGCCGCTATTCGGGTCGCTGCGGCATGCCGCGCTACATGGATCTGTTCGAGCGCCACGGCGTGCCGACCACGTTCTTCATGCCCGGCTTCGACGCCGAGTGCTATCCGGAACTGGTGCAGGAAGCGCACCGCCGCGGCTTCGAGATCGGCTCGCATGGCTACCTGCACGAGAGCTGGGAACTGGGCGACGAGGAGGAAGCACTGCTCGAACGCACCCACGACATCCTCACCGGGCTGATGGGCACGCCGCCGACCGGGTGGCGCTCGCCATCGGGCCGCAAGAGTGCGCGCACGATGCGCGTGCTGCGCCGTCTCGGCTACCGCTACGACTCGAGCGACAAGGACTACGACCTGCCGTACATGGTCGAGATCGACGGCCAGCGCCAGGACGACATGCCGGAGCTGCCGAGCAGCGCCTACAGCCTGGACGACTTCCCGTTTTACCGCTTCAGCATGACGCCGCCCTCGGAAGTGCTCGAACACTGGAAACAGGAGTTCGACACCCTCTACCATGAGAACGGCTACTACATGCTGATGGTGCATGCGCGCAGCGGCTGGGGCTCGGGTACGCCGGCGCGCGCGCGCATCGTCGAGCAACTGATCACCTACATCAAGCGCCATGAAGGCGTGCGCTTCTTCAGTGTCGGCGGCCTCGCCGACTGGGTGAGGGAAAACCATGCCAGCTTCGACTAGTTCCCTGCCGCGGCTCGCCAGCCCGCGCTGGCCCGGCAACGCGCAATGCGTGGTGCTGGTCACCGTCAACTTCGATGCCGAATCGGTCGACCTGACCGAGACGCGCGAAGAGAACCTGTACGGCCGCTACTCCTACGGCCGCTACGGCATGCGTGCCGGCCTCGCGCGGCTGCTCGACGCGTTCACGAATACCGGCACGAAGGCGACCGTATTCGTGCCGGCGACCGATGCGCAACGCCACCCCACCGCACTCGACGCAGTGCTCAAGGGTGGCCATGAAGTCGGCGCACGCGGCTACGCGTTCGAGGACCATGGCAGCCTGGGCGAGGCCGAGTTCGCGACGCTTCAGCGTGCGCACGAAGCGCTCACTGCCGCCACCGGCAGTGCACCAGTCGGCTGGCGCGCGCCGCGCGGGCTGCTCTCGCCCGCGACGCTCGGCCACCTGGCCCGGCTCGGCTATCTCTACGATGCCAGCTTCGAAGACGACGACTGGCCGTACATCGTGCAGGCCGACGACGGCCGGCGCCTGGTCGAGCTGCCGCAGTTCCAGCCCATGCAGGACGCGACCTTCTATGAGCCACGTCACTCGCACATCCGCGTGCTGAAGACCTGGAAGGAAGAGTTCGACGCGATGCATGCCGAGGGCACGCTGTTGACGCTGACCCTGCATCCGCGCGGCGACTACGGCTCGGGCCGGGCGGCGCGGGCACGCGTGGTCGAGGATTTCCTCGGCTACATGGCGGCACGGCCGGGCACGCGCTTCATGACCTGCCAAGAACTGGCGACCTGGTGGCTGGCGAACCAGCCAGGCACGCTGGAAGGCATGCCGCCGGGCTGAAGCGCAGCGTGCGGGTCAGATGTCCTTCGCGATGCGCTTGACGAGCTTGCCGTAGGACTCGTAGTCGGCGCGTAGCAGCGCGCCGAACTGCTCGGGCGTGAGCACCGTCGGCTCCATGCCCTGCCGTGTCCATGCGTCGCGCCCGTCGGTCGAGGCCAGCACCTTGCCGATAGACCCGTTGAGCCGCGCCACCACCTCGCGCGGGGTGGACACCGGCGCGACGATGCCCTGCCAGCCGGTCATCGAGTAGCCGGGAAGTCCGGACTCCGCGATCGTCGGCGTGTCGGGCAGCGCCGGGATGCGCTTCGGGCCAGTGACTGCGATCGCGCGCAGACGCCCCGATTTCACATGCGGCAGCAGGAACACCGGGCTGTTCCACATCAGGTGGATGCTGCCGCCGGTGAGGTCGACCAGTGCCGAGTTGCCGCCGCCGCGGTAGGGCACATGCAGGATCTCGACATTGCCCATCGCGCCGAACAGCACGCCGGCGAGGTGGAACGCACTGCCGACACCGTTCGAGCCATAGGCCATCTCGCCCGGACGCTTGCGCGCCAGCGCCAGCACTTCACGCACGTTCTTCGCCGGCAGCGACGGATGCGCGACCATCAGGAACGAGAACTCTCCGATCAGCGCGACCGGAGCGAAGTCGCGCAGCGGATCGAACTGCACCTTCTGCAGCCACGGCGTGGCGACCATGCCCGACCCCGGGCCGGCGAGCAGCGTGTAGCCATCGGGTGCCGCCTTCGCCACTGCCTCGGCGGCGATCGCGCCGGTGGCGCCCGGACGATTCTCGACCACCACCGGCTGCCCGTACTCCTCGGACAGCCGCTGCGCGAGGAAGCGGCCATTGATGTCGATCGACGTGCCCGGCGCATAGCCGATCAGGATGCGGATCGACTTGACCGGCCACTTGTCGGAGGACTGCGCCGCCACGGGCTGGCTGGCGCAGAGCGCGCCCAGTGCGCCAGCGCCCAGCATCGCGGCGGCAATCGGAAACGTTCGGTACATGCGGATCATGGAAGGCCTGCCGAAGACGAAGGTTCTATCGGGCCACGATACAAGGGCCCTGCGCGCAGCGTCAAATGGACCGCGATCACCGCGAGGCCAAGGCTTACTCCTGCTCCACCCCTGCCCGCTTGATCACTTTCGCCCACTTCACGATCTCGGCGTTCACGAACGCCTGGAACTGCTCGGGCGAGCCGCCCCCGGCGTCCCCGCCCTGGCTGCGCACCATCTCGCGCACCTTTGCATCGCCCAGCGCACGCACCATCTCGGCGTTGACCTGGCGTACCAGGTCCACCGGCATCGCGGCCGGTCCGAACAGGCCGAACCAGGCCAGTGCTTCATAGCCGGACAGCGTCTCCGAGATGGCGGGAACCTCGGGCAGCACGTCCGAGCGTTTCGACGAGGTCACCCCGAGCGCGCGCAGGCGGCCGGTCTTCAGGTGCGGCATCGCGGTGGTGATGTTCGGGAACATGCTCATCACGTTGCCGCCGATGACATCGGTCATGCCGGGCGTGCTGCCCTTGTACGGGATGTGCAGCATGTCGACGCCGCCGAGGTCGGCGAACAGCACGCCCGCCAGGTGCTGCGAGAAGCCAGTGCCGGCCGAGGCATAGGTGACCTGCCCTGGCTTCGCCCGAGCCAGCGCGACCATGTCCTTCACCGACCGTGCCGGGAACGATGGATGGACTACCAGCGCGTTAGGCACGCTCGCCACCAGCATCAGCGCAGTGAAATCGCGCACCGGGTGATAGGACAGCGTCTTGCGCAGGCTCAGGTTGATCGCATGGGTGCCGCTGTGGCCCATCAGCAATGTGTAGCCGTCCGGCGGCGCGCGCATCGCCAGCTCGACGCCGATGATGCCGCTCGCACCGGCGCGGTTCTCGACGACGAACGGCTGGCCGAGGTTCTCGGCCATCTTCTGCACCACCGCGCGGGTGAGGATGTCGGTGCCACCGCCTGGCGGACCGGGCACGATCGCGCGCACCGGACGGTTGGGCCAGGCCTGCGCGCCGGCCGTGCTGCAGATAAACGCGGCCACCAGCGCCGTTGCGGCGGTGAATACAGCCAGCCACGGGGGCCGAACGGCGAGGTCGCAGGGTGTACCGGATGCTTGCAACATGCTCCTCCTTGCCGGCCGCCCCTGTCGACGGGTGCGTGCCGTGCTTCATGTACCGTATGATGATGCCACAGCCGCCGATGGCCGCACCGAAGGCAACGACGCTTCATCCCATGGAACTCCGCCACCTGCGCTACTTCCTCGCGGTCGCCGAATCGCTCAGCTTCACGCGGGCGGCGGTGGCGCTGAACGTCACCCAGCCCACGCTGTCACAGCAGATCCGCCAGCTCGAGGACGGCGTAGGTTGCGCGCTGCTCGACCGCGTGGGCCGGCATGTGCGCCTCACGGCCGCCGGCGATGTGTTCCGCGAACATGCGCAGCGCGTGCTCAACGAGATAGACGCAGCCGAGAACGCGCTGGCGGAGCTGCAGGGACTGATGCGCGGGACATTGCGCATCGGCGTGTTCCAGTCGTTCAACAGCTCGCTGCTGCCCCCGATCCTCGGCGCCTTCAGCGAGGCCTACCCCGACATTCGCGTGGTAGTGCGCCAGCTCCCGACGCGCGAGATGGAAGCGCACCTCGTGCGGGGCGACCTCGACCTGGGCATCGCGTACGTGACGCCGGAGTCCTCGCGCATCGAATCCGAGAAGCTGTTCGAGGAAGCGATGACACTGGTCGTTTCCGACACCCACCGCTATGCGCGCCGGCGCGAGATCACCGCGGGGCAGCTCGCCGACCAACCGCTGGTCGTGCTGACGCGCCAGTTCCCGTCGCGCCTGCTGGTGTCGCGATGGTTCGCAGAATCGGGGGTGGAACCCCGCGTGCGCATCGAGATCGACTCGACCGACACCATCCTTGCGACCGTCCAGCGCAGCAACCTGGCAACGATCCAGACCCGCCGCATGGCGGCCATCTTCCCGCGGCTGCGCTGCATCCCGCTGAAACCGAAGCTCACCCGCAGCGTCGCGATCCTGTGGTGCGGCGGCCGGGAACGTTCGGCCGCCGCACGCGCGATCGCGGCGATGATCCGCAAGGCCTACAGCCAGCAGCGTCCCTTGTCCGGGTGAGTCCGGAGCAGGCCGCCGGCTACGACCCGGCTCAGATCACCTTGCCCGGGTTCATGATGCCCTGCGGGTCGAGCACCTGCTTCAGCCGGCGC
>CAMDXD010000007.1 GCA_945877995.1 Bordetella parapertussis | reverse complement strand
GAAGTCGCAGCCGTACACCAGCAGGTCGCCACCGGGCGCCAGATGCAAGCCGATGTCGCGCAGCAGCGCGTCGCGCGCAGTATCCGCCACGGCGAGATCGAGTCGATCGGAGCCCAGTTGCAGCACGCCGCTGGCGCCGTGCGCGAGCAGATGGAGTGCGCTGACAGGCTCATGACCCTCGAGCCACTGTGCAATCTGCTCGAGCCCCGATCGATCGCCCGCGAGGCGGACGACCTCGAGCCCGGCGCCGGAGGCCGCCTCCGCGAGAAGGTCGCTGCCGGCCACGGCGGCGTCGATGAAGGCCACTTGCCGGAACGTGACCTCGGTCGAGGGTTCCGAAGGGCCGTCATCGGATGCGATGGCTTCGCTGCGGGCGTATGCGGGTCCCTCCTGGACACCTCCGCCACCCAGGGTGGCAGTGTCGACCGGCTCATCGAGCAGCCGCACTTCCGCGTACTCTGCCGAGGCGCCGGGCACGAAGGGTGTCGCGATATCGGCCGAGTGCAGCACGCGCGGTTCCAGCCACTCGAGCTGCGGCTGCACCCGGTCTACGGACAGGCGCCTGCTCATGTCGCGGGGCCTATCTCGAGCGCTCGGGCGCGTTCGCGCTCGCGCTCGAGCAGGGCGTGACGGGCTGCCCGTGCGCGGTACTCGGCCCGGCGCTGTGCGATCGCCAGCAGCAGATCGGCCGCGCGGCCGCGCGAGACCAGCGACCAGACGAAGCCGGACTGGAACAGGCGCGTACGCCAGCTCTGCGCAAACAGGGTCTGGGTGATGCTGACCCAGCGCTCGCAGCTGCCGGGGTCGCCCTGACGGCCAGCACGCCCGGACAACTGGCGATCGATGCGTCGCGCGCGGTTGTGCTGGCACGCGATCACATGTAGCCCGCCGGATCGGGCCACGTCGGGATCGATCAGGATGTCGGTGCCGCGGCCAGCGATGTTCGTGGTGACGGTGACCATGCCAGCCGCGCCAGCCTGAGCGACCTGTTCGGACTCCGATCGGTCCTGTCGGGCATGCAGCAGTTGGTGGTCAATACCTTGCCGCAGCAGCCGGGCGGACAGGGCGTCCGCATCACCGACGCTGTCCATGGCTACCAGCACCGGCCGCCCCGATTGACGCAACACCGATACGCGCTGCACGACCGCCTCGATCTGCGCCGCGCCGTCCGGAAACAGCCGGGTCGGCCATCGCTGCAACCGCAACGGCCGGCGGCGCGGCACGCGCGTGACCTGCAGCCCGTAGACCACCGCCAGTTCGCGCTGTTCCTCGCGCAGCGTACCGCTGGTGCCGCACAGGTGCAGGTAGCGCGGAAAGAAGCTCTGGAAGGTGATCTGCGCGACCGTACGCAGGCTTGGCGGGGGCGTACAGCCCTCCTTGAGGGAGACGAAGGTATGCAGTTCACGCGACCACACGCGGCCGGGCGCCGCCCGTCCCGTTGCCTCGTCGATGATCTGCACGGCGTCGCCGCGCACCAGGTAATCGCGGTCACGCCGGTAGAGATTCAGGGCGGCGAGCGCGGTTTCCACGTACTCGGCCTGGTGGCGTGGCGTGCGAAAACGCGCGCATGCCGAGGCATCGCTGCGCAGGTGCAGAAGGCCCGCATCGGTGAGCGCCGCACAGCGATGCGCGGTATCGAGCGCATAGTGCAGCCCGGGCGCCAGGGCTCTCGCCTGCGCCCAGGCGATCTCGAGCACTTCGTGCGACTCGGGCCTGGTCTCGGGCCGCGACAGCACCAGGGGCATCAGTGCCTCGTCGAGCAGTACGCTGTCGGCTTCATCGACGATGGCCATCCAGAGGCCCCGCAGCAGCGTCCTGCGTGCGCGCAGCTCGCTGCCCAGTTGCGCGACGCGGGCGAGCAGCGGCGTCTGCGCGCGCGGAGCGATCACGCGGTCGCGCAGATAGTCGAACACCAGTTCGCGCGCAGGGCAATAGGTGATGCTGCGCGAATAGGCGTCGCGGCGCCCGTCGCGATCGGTGGCCGCGACCACGTGTCCGCAGGTCAGGCCGAGGCTTTCATACAACGGTGACAGCCACGCGCAGTCGCGCGCGGCCAGGTAATCATTGGCGGTGACCACATGTACGGGCCGACCGGCCAGTGCACCACAGGCAGCCGCCAGTCCGACAGCGAGCGTCTTGCCTTCACCGGTGGCCATCTCGACCAGCTCCCCGCGCAGCAGTGCACGGGCCGCCCGCATCTGGGATGGATAGGGCACCAGTCCGAGGCTGCTCCGGCAAGCCTCCTCCACGCGCGCCAGGGCGTCCTCGCACGGCAGCGCGCCTTGCGGATCGCTCGACAGGCGCGCACGCAGATGCTCCAGGGACAGCGGCCCTGTATCGGGCGACGTCGGATAAGCGATCTTCGCAACCTGTGACAACCAACGCCGACCCCGCCGCCCAAGACGGAGCAGGCTACCGGCTGGCGGCTGCAGCCGCTCCGGGTAATCGCCCATCAGCAGTGAGGAGACCGGGGTCGCGCTCATCGACCGTCCACCGTCCGTTTGCCATGCACCGACTGACCCGATGCCAGCGGCGCCCGCACTGCCGCGCTGGAGTCTACGCCCATTGGATCAAGCCGCCGCATCGAAGCGCCGAAGAAAGACCTGACGCACCGAGCGCCATGCGCGCTCGAGCAGGGCGGCCGAGCCATGATCGAAGCGCACCCAGGCGCGCCCGTCGACCCGCGCGCCCTGCGCAGCGTCGATCTGTACATCGACGTGCACATAGGGATCGCGGGCGCGCACCCCGCGCCTGTCGGCCGGATCGGTCTCCAGCCCGCCATCGCCGAGCCGACCGAGCGCATCACCAGGCAGTTCCGTGACGGCGGCGGGGGCATCGCGCACCACCCTCCCTTCGAGTGCAACGGCGCTGCGCTCGGCGAGACGGACCTGCACGGCGTAGAGCCGCTCGCGCAGCAGCCCGGCCTGCGACTCGGGCACGGCCGCTCGCACCCGCAGCGCCGCACCGTCGAACACATGCCCGACCGGCCGGCCGCGCTCGAGCCAGGCGCCCGGCAGATCGCCGGCCCGCGGCAGCGACAGTTGGCCGTTCACCGCCGCACGCACCGCCAGTTTCGCAACGCGCGACTCGAGTTCGATCACCTCGGCGCGCGCACGGGCAAGGGCGTCCTCACCGTCGGTCGCGCGCAGCGCGTCCCGGCCGAGTTGCCCGAAGCGCTCGGCTTCGATGTCGCTCACTTTCGCCACCGCACGCGCAAGGCGCACGCGCAGCACCGGGTCATCCAGCGTGAGCACGAGATCGCCCGCTTGCACCCGCGCGCCATCGGGCGCATGTACCGCAATCACCAGCCCCTCGACCTGCGGACGCAGCACGCCCGGCTCGGACACCTGCACCACACCCTGCACCGTGCTGTAGAAGGGCAGGGGCAGCGCCACCACTACTGCCGCGCACGCCGCGAGCAAGAGCAGGCCGCGTACCCGCATCGGCGTGTGGGCAGCGGTACCGCGGGTAGCCCCGAGCAGGTCGCGGGCGAACTTCACTGCGGGCCAGATCACGAGCGCGACGAGCACATAGCCTGCGATCAGCAGCCCGAGCACACTGGAGATACCACCCGCCCAGAGTGCAACGCCAGCACCGAGGCCGACACGGCAGACGAACGCGAGCGGCGCATACGCCTCTAGCCAGACCGACTCCCCCCGGGCCATCGACGGCGGCGAGGATGCCGACGCGTCGACACCGGCCCAGCGCCGCCATCGCTGCTGCCAGAGCCGCTGACTGCGCGTGGCCAGCTGCGGCAGGTCGAGCGCATCGCACAGCAGGTGATAGCCATCGAACCGCAGCAGCGGGTTCGCATTGAACAGGACCGTACCGACGCCCGCGACCATCAGCGCAGCCAGGGCGAGGTCGCGCACGACCCCGGGCGCTGCCTCGACCCAGACGAGCAGCGCGATCGCGGCCACTGCGAGATCCGAGGCGATGCCGGCGCCTGCGATCGTCAGCCGCTCGCCGCGGCGCCCGAGACTCGCCGACTCGGAAGCGTCCACGTAAGGTGAAGGGATGAGCACCAGCATGGTGACACCGGCCTCGGGGACCTCGACGTCGAAGCGCCGCGCCGCCAGGCCGTGCGCAAGCTCGTGCAGCACCTTGATCGGCATGTAGAGCAGCCAGATCAGGAACAGCATCCACGGCGTTGACAGCCGCTCGCCGCTCTGTGCGAGCAACTGCGGCCAGAGCGGCGCCAGCAATGCGAGCGCCAGGACAAGCAGCCCGGCCCAGAGCAGCAGACCGGCGCGGCTGAACAGCCCTCGCCCGAGCGGGGCCAGGCGATCGAGGAGCGGCGCGGGGCAACCCAGCGGCACACGCAGCGCCAGCGGATTGAATCGCTCCCGACGGCGGCGGGCATTCCGCTGCCCGCGCCGCCAGGCCCGCGACGCGAAGTCGGGCAGCGCGTCCATGGTGACAAGTCCCTCGGCGGCGAGTTGTCCGATCACCTGCACGACTTCATCCTGCGTCGGTGCTTCCGTGTCCGGGTAGACGATCAGTTCCTCCCAGATCTGCTCGACAGTGCGTTCGCCGTCGAGCCGTCCGGCCAGCGCCCAGGCCTGCGGATTGAGCCGGCACCGCCGCCCGGACATCGGATCGGTCAGCACGTGCCAGGGGATGCCGCGAGCCAGCTGCCGGGTCACCTGCACGCCGGCACGCAGGCGCGGCCGCCGTTCGGCGACGCGATACCAGAGCGGACTGAACAGGCTCGCGCTCAAGATAGCCACGCACCTGCGGACCATAGCTGCAGACGCATCCAGTCGAACAGGCGCCGTCCCAGTGCCAGTACCAGCGGGCTGCGTCCGCCCTCGAAGCGCACCTGTCCCAGGAGACCGGGCCTGAGGGCGTCGAACTCGCTGGCCGGCAGCGTCTCGGCCTCGTAGAACGTACGTCCGTCGCGGCTGACCGCGGCCGGAAAGATACGCTTCACGGTGACGTCGATGCGCCGATCGGGCAACGCTGCCAGCACCACGATACCGCCTGCGCCTTCCCGCACGCGTTCGATGTCGTGTTCGTCGATCTCGGCCATGATCCGATGCCGTCCCCGGGGCGACACGGTCAGCAGTACCTCGCCGCGGCGAACCGGCGCGCCGAGCGACTGCGTGAGATCGCCGCTGATCAGCAGCCCGTCGAACGGGGCGCTCAGCTGGCTGCGTGCGATCTGTGCCTGTACACGCTCGAGCTCCGCGCGCGCCTCGGATGCACGGGCCACTGCCGCCGCGTACTGGGGCCGCTCGCCGCGTACGAGGGCGTTACGGTAGGCGTTTTCATGCTGTGCGAGTGTCGCAGCCCATCGGTCTCGCTCGAGTTCGAGATCGTCTCGGGCAAGTTCGGCCAGCACCTGCCCGCTGCGAACCAGGTCTCCCGGGCGCGCATGTACCGCCCCGATGTAGCCATCGACCGGGGAGACGAGCGCCCGCTGCACCTCGCCCTCCACGCGCACTGGCGCACCGACGCGGTCGGCGACCGGAATCAACGCGACGAGCACACAGAACGACGCAATCGTCCATGCAAGGCGCCGGCGCCGACGATTGTCCGGAGACTGACGCGCGGCCCTCAGGCGCCAGCGGGCAAGCCAACCCGCCTCGGCGATCTGGCGCAGCGCGAGCAGCGGTGCGAGGGGAGCGAGGAGATCGGACGCATGGTGCATCGACTCGGGCAGTGCTGCCGCGAGCGGATGCTCGAATGTGATGGCGCCGATGACGCGCTCGTCATCGACGAGCGGGATCGTGGTCAGGCGCGACTGCGTCAATCGTGAATATTGCGCATGCAGCGCGGTAATTCGTGGCAGGTCGCCAGCCTCTGCGGGCCACCGGATGACCGCCGCCTGATCGATTGCCTCGTCCATCGCGTACTCGAGAGCCCGCGCATGCCCGGACCCCGGCAGCCGTTCGGGCTCAGCGGAGCCGGCGAGCAGCCTCGCCGAACCACGATCCCGCAACGCGATCGATACTCGCTCGGCACCGAAAGCCTGCGCGAGTTCGTGCGCCACCGCGTCTGCTGCGGTGGCGAGGTCGTGGTGGGCATGCACCACGGCCTGCAACCGCAGCGCGAACTGCGGCAATGCCCCGGGCCTGTCGAACGCGCAGCCGACTACCGGGGTCGCGCGAACGGCCTCCGCCGCAGATGCAGCGGGAGACTGTCCGGCACCCCCCGGCGGATCGGCTGGCGGCGCGGCGTACGAAGTCATCACGAATTTCCATGAAACGGCGTTGTCGGTGCGCGTACGACGAACCGCGCCAGACTTCCGAAAAGCGATCTATCGGGCCCTCGTGGAACGCCGAAGTGCAGCCGTCATCAATGAGAGTATCGTTATGACCGCCGGATTCTTACGCGGCAAATTGCACACTGTACAAGGTAATACTGACACGAATGAGCGGCGGCGAATCGGTATAGTCAGTAAAGTACTGTAATTATGCGATTGTACGAACCAAAAAACCAGAAAATGACCGGCAGCCGGGCGATGCAGTCACTCATTCGATATTGCGTGTCGTATTTCGGCTTGGCGATCATCTCAGGCATGGCGCACGCGCAGGCAGAGTATGAGTGCGTGATCCAGCCGCGACAGACACTGGAAATCCGCAGCCCGGTCGATGGTTTGATCCAGCGCGTGCATGTCGATCGGGGCCAGACGGTGCGCCGTGGCCAGCTGCTCGCGACCCTCGATGATTCGGTCGAGCGGGTTACGGCGGAAGGTGCCCGTCACCGCGCCGGCATGCTGGGCGCGGTGCAGGCCGGCGAATCCCGGGTGACGGTAACCTCGCGCAAGCTCGAGCGCGTGCAGGAGCTGATCGCCAGCAAGTTTCTGTCAGCCCAGGCACTCGATGATGCGCAGAACGAGAAACGCCTCGCTGAAGCCGAGTTGGTCGAAGCGCGGGATGCCCGTCGTCTGGCAGAAATCGAGTTCAACCGGCAAAACGCGATCATCCAGTTGAAGTCCATCCGCAGCCCGGTCAATGGCGTTGTCGTCGAGCGGCTCCTCAATACTGGCGAACTGTCCGAGGCCGGCGTCGGGCGACGGCCCATTCTCAAAATCGCCGAGATCGACGTGCTGCATGTGGAAGCACTGCTTCCGGCCGACGCCTGGAGTCAGGTCAAGGTCGGGCTCGCAGGAGACGTGCAGCCCGCGGTCGGTGGTGGCTCGCACCGCGCGCGGGTCGCAGTGGTCGACCGCGTTCTCGATGCCGGCAGCGGGACATTCGGTGTTCGACTCGAACTGCCCAATCCTGGCCACGCGATACCAGCCGGCACACGATGCAGGCTGCGCCTGGAAGGCGTAAGTGCGCCGGCCCGACGCAGCGCCGCACCCTCGGCCGCGAGACCCTGACACTGCCGACAAATGACCCGTTGGCAGCAAACCTGCTGTCGGATATCCAGTGGCTGATCTTTCCGGGCTTGTGCATCCGGCGAAGGGCGGTAGGTTCCTGGCACCGTCGGTTTCAGTATTTTCGCGCATTCGCAGCACAGTGAATCATCATCCTGTCACACCTCAATGGTTGATAAGCATTCGGGGGAGGGGCCAAGATGGATAAGAGGCTACCCGGTCAATGGGCGAACTCGCGCAGGCGCTTCGTGCTCGGAGGAATTGCCGGTGCCGGTGCCGCTGTCGCGCCGGTTTCGTTCGCCCAACTGGCTTATCCGGTGCGCCCCATCAGGCTCGTCGTGGCATTCGGTTCAGGTGGCATTGCAGATACTATCGCGCGAACGCTTAGCATCCGGCTGTCGGAGCGAATGGGACAGCCGGTGATCGTCGACAATCGTCCTGGTGCAGCAGGGGCGCTGGGTGCAAGGCTGGTCAATGCAGCCCAGCCAGACGGTTACACGCTTCTCGTGACAACTGCAGCCGTCACCGTGAACGCCAGCGTGTCGAAGGAAGCGGTCAACCCCGATACTGGATTGATGCCTATCGTCAACGTGGCAAGCACGCCGACGATCTTCGGGGTGCACGGGCAAGCGCCGTCGAAGAGCCTGATGGAGTTCGTTCGGTCGGCTAAATCTGGACGATTGACGTTCGGTACCGCTGGCGTCGGTACGACGGAGCACTTGACCGCTGAGTTCGTTTTCCGCGGGCTCGCGGGCATTGAAGCCACGCACGTGCCCTTCAGCAGCGGCCTCGCGGCAGTATCGGCCACCATCGGGCAACAGGTCGACATCGCAGTATCCTCGGTCCCGACAGCATTCGGCCAGCTCAAGGCGGGCACCTTGCGCGCCGTTGCGGTTGCGGCACGGGCGCGAATGCCATCGATGCCGGAGGTGCCGACGCTGAAGGAGGCGGGCTTTCTCGATTTCGAGAACAGTTCGTGGATAGGGATCTTCGGTCCGCCGACGCTGGCACCCGCACTCGTGCGCCGGTTAAACACAGATGTGAACGCGGTGCTCAGGCTGGGCGAGGTGAAGGAACGTCTGGCGACGATCGGGTTTGATGCGCAGGGAGGTGATGCCAATGAGTTCGCTGCCTACGTGCGCACGGAGATCGCGAAGTGGGCGCGCGTGCTCCAGACTACGGGCATAAAGCCCGCCTGACACCGGGATTGGCCATCCTTCTACTGCGGCCGGCGTGGCCTATATCCCCGTATCGCGTCGCGCACGGCCAGATCAGGATCGCGGTCGTCCGGGTCGCCATAGCCCCCGCCCCGGGCGTGTGCACCGCAGGTAGTCGCCGGCCCACGGGTCTGCACGGCTACCGATAGCGGTAGGTAACGGGTCATGCAACGGTGCGAAGAAACTAGGTTCCGGCCTCCAGGTCGGCGTCCTGCCCCAGAGAGACCGTGTACCGGTAACGGTCCGGGGGATACAAGGCGATCAGGTACTCGACCGCACGATCCTCCGCATCCAGCAATGTGCGAGTGATCATCAGTAGGGCGGAGCCGGCACCGATCTGCAAGGCTGACCCGGTCGTGTCATCGGCGAGGGTCGCGGTGATTTCTTCCTCGGCACGCGTTATGCGTACGCCGCTCGACTCGAGCAGCGACACCAGCGTGCGTTGCGACAGGTCTGCCTTCGTCCAGCAGCGGCCGATCGACGCTGGCACGAAAGTGGTGAGATGGTTGAACGGACCCGATTCACCATACCAGACACGAATCGCACGTTGGACCTCGGCCCCTTCTGCCAGGCCCAGTGCCTCTGCGACCGCCGCCGGCGCAGCGACGTAGTCGAACGCGATCAGGCGCACTGTGGAGTTGCCCTTCGCGTGCAGGCTGTGCACCAGCCCGTGGACGCTGCCGCGCACCGCGATGCTGCGCGGCTGGATGCAGACGCGTGTGCCCCGACCCTGTTCGCGCACCGCGAGGCCGGCTGCCGCGATGTCGTCGAGGGCGCGCTTGGCGGTGATGCGCGAGACGCCGAAGAAGGTGGCGATATCCTGTTCGCCGGGCAGGAAGCTTCCGAGCGCGTACTCGCCGCTGTAGATGCGGTTACGCAGGATTCGGAAGATCTGGTGGTACAGCGGCGTCGGCAGCGCGGGATCAATGCCGGGACCTGCGCCATCGGCAGCCTGCGCGAGCACGACCCGGCGTACGGGCGTGGCCGTGTCTGCAGCAGCGCTGGGCGCGGGGAAGCTGGATGGCGTCGGCGTGCGAGGCATTTCCGGAAGGGTACCCCGCCGGGCGCACGGCGTCCGGCGAAGGAAGGATTGACAGCGGCGGAGAATCCGGTAGGCTGCGGTTGTATACGATATGTTGATATATCAAATAGTTCGTCAGCTGCTGTCCTCGCAGCCCGTGCCGTCCGCCGGCTGCACCGGAGACATCGATGAAGTACGGCATCCGGATCCCCAGCTTCGCCATGGGGTCGCAGACCGCGACGCTGGCGGAGATGGGTGCCTATCTGCGGCGGGCAGAGGATCTGGGGTTCGATTCGGCCACCTGCATCGACCACCTACTCACGACGCCGCCGTATACCGTGCGCAGCTGGCTCGAACCGATGGTGCTGCTCGGTGCGCTGGCCGGCGTCACGCGCACGATCAAGCTCGGGCCGATGGGCATCACGCTGCCGCTGCGCAACCCGGTCCACTATGCGAAGGAATGGGCGACGCTCGATGTGCTGTGCGGCGGGCGGGCGATCTTCGGTGTCGGCGTGGGCTGGCACGAGAAGGAGTTCGCCGCGATGGGCGTGCCGCATCGCGAGCGCGGCCGGCGGATGAACGAGCTACTGGAAGCGATCCACGCGCTGTGGGCCGGGGATCATGTGAACTATCACGGCCAGTACTACCGGTTCGACGACATCACGCTCGAGCCGAAGCCGCTGCAGCGTCCGTTCCCGCCGATCTGGATACCAGGCGGCACGTCGCCGCTGGAGAAGGCCTATGGCCAGAAGGTGCTCGACTTCACGCCTGTCCTGCGTCGCATCGCACGGTATGCATCCGTGTGGGTGCCGCATTCGCCCGCCACGCCCGAGATGGTGCGCGGTGACTGGTCGCGAATCCAGGAGTACATGGACGAGTTCGGGCGTGACCGCGCCGCGATGGAAAAGGCCTACTGTAATTTCGTCTATGTGCTCAAGCGGGGGGAGCCACCGGAGGCGGCAATCCCGAAGTTCTCGATGATCTCCGGCATGGATCTCGACTTCTGGCGCAGCCATTACCTCGTCGGGGAAGCCGAAGAAGTCGCCGCGCGCATCCTGGGCAAGGTCGAGGCGAGCGGCGGCGTGCAGCACATCGTGTTCAACCCGGTCGACTGGAGCCGTGAGCAACTCGAGTTGCTCGCCGGTGATGTACGGCAACACATCGAGAAAGGCCTGATGCGATGAAGGCAGTCCGCTACCACCAGACTGGGGGGCCCGAAGTCCTCCGCTTCGAAGACGCGCCGGAGCCCTCCTGCGGTGACGGCGATCTCGTGCTCAAGGTCGAGGCGGCCGGGGTGAACTATGCGGACGTGATGCGCCGCTCCGGCATGTACCACTTCAAGGTCGACTTCCCCGCGATGCTGGGAACCGAGGCTGCCGGCACCGTGATCGCTGTCGGGCGCGAGCTCGCCGGCTACACAATCGGCGACCGTGTGTTCACGCGCACGACGCTGGCCGGTTGCCAGGCTGAGCAGGTTCGCGTTCCGGTGGACGAGGCTCTGCCGATGCCGGCGTCGCTGTCGTTCGTCGAGGCGGCATCGATTCCGGTCGCCTTCCTCACCGCATACCACATGCTCAAGACGCTTGCGCCGCTTCGCGCCGGTGAGACCGTGCTGGTGCAGGCGGCCGCCTCGGGTGTAGGTACAGCAGCGGTGCAGCTTGCGCGCGCTTGGGGGGCAAAGGTACTCGCCACGGCGTCCACCGAGGCAAAGCTTGACCTGGTGCGCACGCTTGGCGCCGATGCGGCGATCAACTACCGCGACCACGGGTTCATCGAGGCGGCGCTCGACTTCACGGGTGGCAAAGGGGTCGACAGGGTGCTCGAATGCGTGGGCGGCCAGGTGGTCCTCGACAGCATCACCGCGCTCGCGCCGGGCGGACGGCTGATGATCTATGGGCGCGCGAGTGGCAGCCTGCCGCCGTTGCCTGCTGAGCAGTTGTTCGCGAAGAACCTGCAGGTTTACGGTCTGAATATCGGCGGCCCGCCGTGGACCCAGGCCATGCACAGGGCAGCACTGTCCGAAATCCTGTCGATGGTGGCGACAGGGCAGGTGAAGCCGGTGATATCCAGGACGTTCGCCATGGCCGAAGTGGCCGAGGCACACCGCTATGTCAGTGACCGGCAGACGATGGGCAAGGTCATCCTGCTGCCGCGCTGAATCTCCCGCAAGGCATCTCTGTTACCGGAAGGACACGATGGACATCAGCGACCGGCAGCGGCGGGCAATCGTGAGGCGGCTGGCGGCTGGCCTCCTCTCGGTACCGGCAATGGCCGGGGCTGCGTATGCGCAAACGGCGGGCGGACCTACAACCCCGATCCGTGTAGTCGTACCCTTCCCGCCGGGCGGGCCGGTGGATGCCCTTACGCGTATCGTGATGCCGCGTTTGAGCGAGCTGCTCGGGCAGCCGGTCGTGATCGAAAACCGGGCCGGGGCGAGCGGCACGATCGGTACGGCGTTCGTCGCCAAGGCCGCGCCCGACGGCCACACCCTGATCATCGGCACGACCACCACGATGACGGTGACGCCGCGGCTGTACCGCAACGTGCCCTACGACACGCAGAAGGACTTCACGCCCCTGTCCCGGATGGCGTCGATCCCGAGCGTGGTGCTGGTTCATCCGTCGATCCCAGTAACGACGGTCCGCCAGTTGATTGCCCTTGCAAGGGCTCGACCGGGCATGCTGACCTACGGCTCGGCCGGGGCGGGCACCTCCCAGCACCTGGCGGTCGAGCTGTTCAAGTTCATGGCCGGCGTCGACCTGATGCACGTGCCGTACAAGGGCGGTGCGCAGGCGATGGCCGACCTGCTCGGGGGCCATATCGCGATGACCATCGAGCCGGTCAACACCGCGCTGCCGCAGGTTCGCGATGGCAAGCTCAAGGCCCTTGCCGTGACCTCGCCCGCGCCACTGCCGACACTGCCCGGCATGCCGACGGTCGCGCAGGACCTGCCCGGCTACGAAGCGACCCTGTGGGTCAGCCTGCTCGGCCCCGCCGGGCTGCCGCCGCAGGTCACCAACCTGCTGTCATCCACGCTCGTGCGTGCCTTGCAGACGCCCGAGGTGCGTGACCGCATGGCCCAGTTCGGCGCCTCGCCGATCGGGGACACACCGGCGGCGTTCGCCGACACGATCCGCCGCGAGTCCGAGGTTTGGTCGACACTGATCCGCAAGATCGGCCTCACCCTGGACTGAACATCGTTTGTCCACGCCCGCCTTGTCCGTCGTCCGCAGCCTGTTTTCCCCCACCGGAGCCTCCCATGAAGACACTGATCCTCGAGACCACCGCACCCTTCCAGGGTCTTCCCGAACTGGTCGCCTACGACGAAGGCCTGTTCGCGAAGGAAGGCATTGATGTCCGGTGGGCCGATCGCAAGGTGCTGGAGAACCGGAAGGAACGCACGGATGTCGACAGTCCGAAGGGCCTGGATCCGTTCAGCAGCCATGGCAGCCTGTTCGAGGCGGGAGCGGCCGACATGTACAACGCCTGCGAGTGGGGCAACATGTGTCGCGTCGAGAACACCCGCGTCGGCAGCCGCCAGATCGGTCGGCGCGGCATCATCACCTTCTCGTCGATCGTCGTGCGCGGCGATTCCGACATCTACACGCCGCAGCAGCTCGCGCACCGGAAGGTCGGCGTGCCGTTCTATTTCGGCACCCACTACATGGCCTTGCACCTGCTCGAGGGTTTCCTGACCCGCGACGAGATCAACCTGTGCAGCCTGCCGCACGGGTCTGACTTCCGCCTCCAGATGCTGGCCAAGGGCGAGGTGGACGCCACCACGCTGACCGAACCTTATGTGACTCTTGCCGAAAAAATGGGTTACCGGTCGGTCTGCTCCGGCCTTTACCACGGCACCGAGGTCGCGTCGGATAAGGTCGATGCGGAAACCTATGCCGCGTTCAACCGTGCAGTGTGCGAGGCGGTGCGCCGGATCAATGCGGACAAGTCGAAGTACCTGCACTACTTTATCGACTACCACAAGGCAGAGAATCCAGGCGTCGCCAAGCTGCGCCCGGAAGAGATCCCGGTCGGCCGACTGGTGGTCTGCGACCCGGCACCCATTCCCGCCGAAGAGGCGAAGCGTACGTGGGAGTGGCTGCGCAGCTGGGGCATGCTCGAGGAGACGGAGTCGCCGCTCGCGCTGGTGAACGCGGACGTGCAGCAGCGCGCGCACGCGCCTTCGCATTGATGGAAGTACGATGAAGGCTATCCGGGTACACGAACTCGGACCGCCCGAGGTCCTGCGCTTCGAGGAGGTCGAAGCGCCACACCCGGTAGCCGGCGAAGTGCTGGTGAGGGTCGCAGCGGCCGGGCTCAACTATCTCGATGTGTACTACAGGTCCGGGTTTCACTGGGGCGGGCATCATCGACGCCCACTGCCGTACATCCCCGGTGCGGAAGGGGCCGGCACCGTGGTGGCGGTCGGTACCGGCGTCGAGCGCCTGCGTCCGGGCGACCGGGTCGCCTACGGCGTGTCGAACGGTCAGGGTGCCTATGCGCAGCTGCAGGCGCTGCCCGCTTGGCACCTGCATCGCCTGCCCGATGCGATCGGGTTCGAGACCGCGGCCGCAACCATGCAGCAGGGGATGACCGCACACTATCTGGCATGCAGTGCGGTGCCGCTGAAGCCGGGCATGCGGGTGCTCGTGCACGCGGCTGCAGGCGGCACCGGCCTGCTGCTGGTGCAGATCGCGAAGATGATGGGCGCCACGGTGATCGGGACCGCCTCGACCGCGGCCAAGCTGGAGCGGATACGTGCGGCCGGTGCCGACGCGGCGATCGACTATACCCAGCATGATTTCGCGGTGGAGACGATGAAGCTGACCGGCGGCAACGGCGTGGACGTGGTGTACGACTCGGTCGGCAAGTCCACCTTCGAGCGCAATTTCGATTGCATCGCCGCGCTCGGTACCCTGGTGATCTTCGGACAAGCGAGCGGTCCGGTACCCGCATTCGATACCGCCGTGCTGAACGCGCGCGGATCCCTCACGTTGATGCGCCCTTCGCTGACCCACTATGTGGCGAGCGCGGGCGATGTCGCGCGACGGGCCGGCGATCTGTTCGAATGGATCGCCGCAGACAAGCTGGCGGTCACCATTGCGCGCGTGTTCCCGCTTGCCGATGCGGTAGAGTCCCACCGCCTGCTGGAGAGCCGGGGCAGCGTCGGCAAGATCTTGCTCGTTCCCTGAGGGAGGAAATGACATGTACGGATGGCGCGCGAAAATCGGGCGTATCTCGCCTTCGCCGGAAACGGTCGGCTGCGAGGAATGGCGACGCGCCATGCCGGATGGCGTATGTCTGGTCGAGACGCGCACGATGGTGCACGACGTCAGTGCAGAAGGGCTGGCCGAGGCGGTGACCCAGGTCGAGCGCGCCGCGCGCGAACTCGCATCGGCCGAAGTCGATGTCATCCTGCAGGCCGGAACCGCGATCGCCTTCTTCCGCGGGCCGGGCCATGACGCCGAACTCTGCAAGCGCATCTCCGCGGTGAGCGGCATCCCGGCCACCACGTCGTACACGGCGGTCGCGGCCGCGATGCATGCATTGGGCATCCGGCGACCGGCCATCGCCACCAGCTACATCGCCGATATCGATGCGCGCCTGGTCGAAGCACTCGCGGTGTCTGGTTTCGACGTGGCGGCCATCCGAGGGATGGGCCTGAAGCGCAGCCCGGACATGGGACGTGTGCAGGTCGAGGAGACCTACCGGCTCGCGCGCGAAGTCGTACGTTCGGCACCCCAGGCCGACGGCATCTTCATTTCGTGCGGCAACCTGCGCACCTTCGAGGCGATCGAGCCGCTGGAGACCGACACCGGCCTGCCGGTGGTGACCAGCAACCAGGCAGGTCTTTGGCAGGCCCTGCGCATGGCGGGCATACCCGAGAAGTTGCCGCGGCTGGGCCGCCTGCTGCGCGACCACTGAAGCAGCGGCAACGCCCGACCATGTACAACGCGTTGGCCGGGTGTACCAGTCCATACCTGCGGCTGCATCAGGATCATCCGGTGCACTGGCAGCCCTGGGGCGAGGCGGCGTTCGCGTCCGCCCGCAGCCTTGGTCGGCCGGTGCTGCTCAGCGTCGGCTATGCGGCCTGCCACTGGTGCCATGTGATGGCGCGGGAAAGCTTCGAGGATCCCGCGACGGCCGCGCTGATGAACGAATGGTTCGTGAACGTGAAGGTCGACCGGGAGGAGCGTCCCGATGTTGACGCGCTCTACATCCGCGCACTGCGGGCCATGGGCAAGCGCGCGGGATGGCCGTTGACGATGTTCCTGCTGCCCGACGGGCGACCATTCGGCGGTGGCACCTATTTCCCGCCCGTGCGCCGCGGGCGCGTGCCTGCGTTCCGCGATGCGCTGGCCCGGGTGCGCCAGGCGTTCGATGCCGACCCCGCCGCAATTGCGGTGGCGGCTGGAAACGTGATCGATGCACTGGCCGACGCGCAGCGGCTCGATACGGCCGGACAGCCGCTGTCCCCGGCGCAGGGGGTGGTGGCTGCGCGCAGGCTGCTCGAACAGCTCGATCCGGCGGATGGTGGGCTGCAGGGCGCACCGAAGTTCCCGTATCCCGCGCTGTTCTGTTTTCTATGGCACACCGGCGTGCGCGAGGGGGAGCACGAGATGACCGCCGCAGTGGAGCTCCTCCTCCAGCGCATGTGCGCGGGTGGCCTGTTCGATCACCTTGGCGGTGGCTTCGCACGCTACGCCACCGATGGGCGGTGGAAAGTGCCCCATTTCGAGAAGATGCTCTGCGACAACGCGCTGCTCGTTGATCTGATGACGTCGGTATGGCGTCGCACGCAAGCGCCATGGCTGCGCGACCGCGTCGAGGAAACCGTCGGCTGGATGCTGCGCGAACTGCGCCTTCCCGGAGGCGGGTTCGCCTCCAGCCTTGCCGCCGAGAGCGGGGGCGAGGAGGGCGGCTTCTACCTGTGGAGCCATGCCGAGGTGGAGGCGCTGCTTGGCCCGGATGCCGAACGCTTCTGCAGCTACTTTGACGTGACACCCGGCGGAAACCATCTCGGCCGCAACGTGCTCAACCGGCTGGATGCGCCGGTATCTGATGAAATGGCTGCGCTCCGCCTCGCCGCCGGTCTGGACCGGTTGCGGGCGGCGCGTGCGCTGCGCTCGTCGCCCGCGCGGGATGACAAGGTACTGGCGGACTGGAACGGACACGCGATCGCCGCGCTCGCGCGCGCCGCCATCGTGTTCGAACGCGACGACTGGCTGCGCTCAGCCATCGATGCGCTGGACTTCGTTGCTGCGCGGATGATGCCCGAGGGCACGCTGGTGCACTCGTGGTGCGACGGGGCAGCCGGGAGCACCACGGTCCTCGACGATCTGGCGTCCATGGCGCTCGCCGCCAGCGCGTTGTTCGAAGTGACCGGACAGGGGCGTTTTCTCGAAAGAAGCCTGGCGCTGGCACGCGAGAGCGAGACGAGTTTCGGCAGCCCGGACAGTGGGGCGTTCAGCTATGCCGTCGAGGGCGACGTCGGCCCTGCGCTTCGCATAGTCGATGGACGCGACACGGCGACGCCCTCGGGCAACGGCATGCTGGCAGGGTTGTTCGCCCGGCTGTACTTGCTGACCGGTGACGGCCACTGGCGCACGGCGGCCGAGCGACTGTTGAAGGCGTTCGCCGGCGCCTTCGAGCGGGATACTTACCAGCTGTCCTCCCTGCTGGATGCGTCGGCACTGTTGGAGCATGCCGTACAGGTCGTGGTGGTCGGGTCTTCCGGGGATCCGCACTGGCACGCGCTGGTTGCAGCGGCGCACCGGCACACCGCTGCGGACATCGTCGTGATACCCGCGTGCGCAGCCGATGCGCTGCACGCTGGTCATCCTGCATGCGGCAAGTCGATGCTGGAGGGTGCAGCGACGGCCTACGTATGCGCAGGCCAGACCTGCTTCGCGCCGGTTCAGTCCACCGCTGCGCTTGCGCGGTTGCTTGATGAGACCTCGGGTGTCCTCATCCCGACTTCGCCCCCGAGCGCTGAATGACCTCTGCCCATTTGGTGAATTCGCTGCGGATGAATGCAGCGAAGGACTGGCGCGTGCTGCCGACGGGCACCGCGCCATCGTCCATCAGGCGCTGTGAGACGTCGGGCGCCAGCACGAACCGGGACGCCCGGACGACCATGAAATCGAGTGCCTCTGCAGGTACGCCCGCCGGGGCAAGCAGGCCGTACCACTGGGCGGACTGGTAGTCGCCGAGCCCGCTTTCCGCAATAGTCGGGATCTCGGGGGCAGCCGCTATCCGCTTTGCACTGGTGACCGCCACCGCGCGCACCCGCTTCGCGCGCACGAGCGGCATCGCCGTCGTCGCGGTCATGAACATCAGGGGCACCTCGCCGCCCATGATGCCGGTCACGGCAGGTCCCGTGCCTCGATAGGCGACATGGACCATCTTCACGCCGGACAGCATTGCGAACAGTTCACCGGCCAAGTGGGGCGTGCTGCCAGGCCCTGCACCAGCGAAGGTGACCTCGCCCGGTTTGGCCTTTGCGAGCGCGATCAGGTCGCGCACCGAATGCACCGGCATCGATGGGTGCACCACCAACACGTTGGGCGCCAGTGCCAGCAGGCTGATCGGCTCGAAATCCTTGACCGGGTCGTAGCCGACTTTTCCGTAGAGCGTGGGGTTTGCAACCAGCTGGGACCCAGCCATCAGCAGCGTGTAGCCGTCCGGCACGGCGCGCGCGACGAATTCGGTCCCGATATTGCCGCCGGCGCCCCCCCGATTTTCGACCACGAATTGCACGCCGGTGTCGGCCAGGCGTTGGGCCATCAGCCGCGCAATGGCGTCGATGCCGCCACCGGCGGGCGAGGGGACGACCAAGCGTACCGGCTTTTCCGGATAGGCAGCATTTGCCGGCAAGACGGCGGCGGCGAGGCCGGTGGCGAAGAGCGTTCCCAGTGTCCGGATGCGGAAAACCATGCTGGACCTCCCGAGGTTGTAACGATGCAGTTGTCGATGACGCCGGCCGGGACGGCGGCCGGTCAGTTCCCGGCCAGTGCAGACATGGCGGTGGTCGCGAATCGGGTGTCGACGCAGTCCTCATAGCTGAAGTGCTGCCGGACTCGGCCATCGGCGACAGCGGCGTCCCGGATCCATTCGAACCCTGGACGAGACACGAGCGGATTGCGACTCCAAACGCCGAGGGCCTTGTAGCCGTCGAAAGAGGCCTCGAGCGTTTCCGGCGGGAGATCGGGAAAGAAGGATGCGACAGCGCGCGCCAGCTCACGGCTATCGTTGCGCCAGATCCACTGCTGGGCGCGAAGGACGGCCCGTGCCATCCGGTGAAGGGTGTCCGACCGGGCGCCGGCGAAGTCGCGCGTCGTGTTAAGCGTGGTGTAGCTCGCAAGGCCCCGGTTGGCCGCTGCACACCATATATGGGCCGCACCGGAGGACACCAGTTGGTGCACATGCGGCTGGAAGACCTGTATCACGTCGACATTGCCTGCCACCAGCGCCGCCGCGTTCTCCGCCATCGTGCGATCGGGGGAACGGGTCACTGACGCGGGGTCGATGCCAGCCAGCCGCAAGTCATGTGACAGGCACATCCACGGTGCTGGCACTTCCGACACCGTTGCCACGCGTCTGCCAAGCAGGTCCGCGAAGGAGAAGCGTGGGTTGGGGGCACGCCCCAGCAGGAAGAACGGATCGCGCGCGATGAGTTCGCAGAACGCTACCGGGCGGCGTCCCGGGTTCGAATGCATGCCGTTCATCAGGCGGCTCAGGCCGCCCCAGGAGACCTCGCCTTCGCCATCGATCAGCGCATGGATGGTGCGGGCCATCGTCGTCGATGTCACGATGCGCACGTCCACGCCCTCGGCCTCATAGGTGCCGAGCGCGATGGGCGCATAGAACGGGGTGTAGAAGACGGCCCGGAAGTTCTCGATCAGGGTGACGGTCATCTACAGGCCGTCAGTATAGGAACTGACCACCGTTCACATGCAGCACCTGGCCCGTGACGAAGGACCCGGAGTCCTGCGCAAGATAGGCGCAGGCGGCGGCGATGTCCTCGACCTGACCCAGCCGGCGCATTGGGATCTGGCCGATACGCGCCGACTGCGGGTTCTCGGGGTACTTGCTCCAGTCGCGCTCGGTGTCGATGTAGCCGGGCGAGACCGTGTTGACCGTGATGCCTTCCGTTGCAAACTCGGTTGCGAGGGCCTTGGTGAGTGCATGCATGCCTGCCTTGGCAACGATGTTTACCGCGCGGCCGGGCAGGTTTGCTGCGAATGCATCCTCGCCGCTGATGTGGATGATCCGGCCCCACGTCGCTGTCCGCATCGCTGGCAATGCGGCTTGCGCCAGGTAGAACGCGGAGTTGAGGTTGGTGTTAAGGGTTCCGTTCCAGTCCTCGAGGCTGGTCTCGAGGAACGGGCGATGCTTGCGTGCAGCGACATTGGAGACCACGATCAGCGGTGGCCCGAACGCTTCGGTTGCGGCCTTCACCATGTCGTTTACGGACCGCGGATCACCGACGTCGGCAAGGCATCCGAGCGCGTGTCCGCCGGCAGCGCGGATCTCCGCCGCCACCCGGTCGATTGCGGCCTGGTCCTTGTGTCCGTTGACGATCACGGAAGCCCCGAGACGCGCGAAGGCGATCGCGATCCCGCGCCCGATATTGCGTCCCGAGCCGGTGACGATGGCTGTCCTGCCGAGGAGCGGCAGTGCGCTCTGGGGTGCGTGTGTAGGCATGTTTCCTTCTCCCTGTCGTGTATCGATGTCCGGACCTTGGTGGCCAGGTTCACGGGGTATCCGGCTTGAGCCCTGCCGACCGAATTACCTTCGTCCACTTGGCGAGCTCACTTCGGATATGCGCGGCCGCCGATTCGGGCGTTCCGCCCATGACTTCGGCCCCTTGCCGCGCATAACCCTCACGCACGGCCTTCACGCCCAGCGCCCGATTCGCTGCGTCGTTGAGCGTGCGTATCACGGACGCCGGCGTGCGTGCCGGGGCCAGCACTGCATTGAACGTTTCGGCCTCCACTGCGGGCAGGCCGGCTTCAGGCATGGTCGGTACGTCGGGCAGCGACGACGAACGGCTCGTGGCTGTAATTGCCAGAGGCCGTAGGCGGCCGGTCTGGATGTGGACGGTTGCAGAGTTGACCTGCTCGAACATTACGTCGATCTGCCCCCCGACGAGGTCGACCAGCGCCGCGCCGCCGCTCTTGTAGGGCACGTGCAACAAACGCGTGCCGGTGGCCGACTGGAAAAGGATTCCCGCAAGCTGGCCGGTCGAGAACGTCCCGGATGAACCCTGCGTGAGGCCCTCACGACCTTTCGCAACTGATATGAAATCGGACACGGAGGCTACCGACGACTTCCCGTTGACCAGCATCACCAGCGGCACCCGACTGACTAGAATGATCGGTTCGAAGCTGCGTATGGGATCGTACGGCAGCCGTTCACTGATCACCGGGGCAATCGAGAGCAGTCCAGTGGAACCGAACAGCAACGTGTAGCCGTCGGGATTGGCGCGGGCCACGATCTCGGCGCCTACCGAGCCGCCCGCACCGCTGCGGTTGTCCATGATGAGCGTGCGTCCAAGCAGTTCGGATATCACCGGAGCCACGACGCGTGCGGTCACGTCGATGTTACCGCCAGGTGCGAACGGGATGATCACCCGGATCGGCCGCTCGGGGAACTGCGCCGGCGCATCGGCCGAGCTTAGTACAAGACACAGGACCAGCAGCGACATCCACAGCTTCGGCAGCATGTTCTGGATCTCCGGAACGCGGGGTATTCGCGTGACAGGCCGGTCTTCGGCAATCCCGATGCCACGGAGGCCGGAACAACGCAACTCCTTTTGAATCAACGGCCCTCGCTTTAGCTTGGCAGATCATCACCGTGCGCCAGACCCACGTTGGGGCGTACTCGTGGTGGCGCGCCGTCAATTCAGGCGCGCACCAGTGGCCTTGACGACTGCGGCCCAGCGCGCCAGTTCGGCTTTCACGTAGGCGCTGAACTGTTCGGGGGTACTGGTTACGGGGTCTGCGCCGAATCGGCTGAAGGACTCGCGGGTATCGGGCAGTGCGACAGTTCGAAGCAACGCCTCGTGGAGTTTGGAGATGATGTCACGTGTGACACCCACGGGCGTGAACATGCCGTTCCAGATGGCGATGTCGTAGTCTACAAGCCCGGACTCCCCCATGGTACGCACGTCGGGCAGGGCCGGTGACCGGGAGAGCGTGGTTATCGCAATGGCACGCAGACGTCCGGCGTGCACCTGACCCACGACATTCGGCATGGCAGAGAACATGATGTCGACCTGTCCGTTGAGCAGGCTGGCCACCCCTGCGCTTCCACTCTGGAAGGGAATGTGCACGATGTCGATGCCAGTCATCGAGCGAAGCAGTTCCGCGGCCATGTGTCCGGAACTGCCGTTGCCCGAAGTGGCATAGTTCAATCGTCCAGGTTGCTTGCGCGTCAGCTGCAGCAGAGCGGCAACCGTGGGCGCGGGTACCACTGGATGGGCGACCAGAAGCAGGGGCGTAGAAGACAACAGGGTCACCGGCGTGAAATCGCGAACGGTGTCGTAGGGCAGCCGATCATACAAGTTCGGATTCAGCACGATCTCCGTCGAAGATCCAAGCAGGAGCGTATGGCCGTCCGGCGTCGACTTCGCTGCCACGATCGTGCCGATGGTGCCGCCAGCGCCGGCGCGGTTCTCGATGACGACCGGTTGCCCGAGCATCTCCGCGAGGCGGGGCGCGATGACTCGCGCCGAAGAATCGGACGCGCCGCCCGGGGCGAATGGCACGATGATCCGTACCGGCCGGGTTGGCCATGTCTGTGCATCGCAGACGAGCGAGCGCAGGAGCAGGGCCCCTGCTGCTGCACTCGCAAGCCTGCGGGCACGGCGACGGCGTGAAGCATGGTCGAACGAACTGAATGTCATCGGCAGTGTTCGAATCGGAAGGCTGCTGGTTGCTGGCCTGGAGGTCGCGCTTCGCCATAAGGAAAACCAAAAGGCAGCAATCATGCCAATGGGTCTGGCGCCCCCTTTGTGTGCGAGCGCAATGGTCGGCAAGTCCGCCACCATTCCCTCGATCCGCTGTCTACTGAATGATGCCGATCACGCGCGCCGGTGCGGATTCGCTGTGCCACTTCACGGGGAGCGCGGCAATCTGCACCTTCGACGGCAGTTCGTGGAGGTTGATGAGGTTTTCGATCTGGAACTTGATCTTGCAGAGCATCGCTTTGTGCACACGCATAGCGCCCGTGAGGATCTCATCCGCCTGCTCGTATTCGTGCTCGCCGCCCTTCTCCTCTTGCGCAAAATCGAAACCCACGCCGCGCGGCTGCTTTTGCACGATCCACTCGGCCGCAGCCTTGGTCAGACAGGGGGAGTCGTTCCACCACGACGGGTCGAGTGGCGAATGCGACTTTGGCCAGTCAGTGCGAAGCAGGAGAATGCCGTCCGGCTCAATCGTCAGCCCCTGGTCCTCGAGCGCTTTCTCCGCGCGCTCGAGGTCTTCCGGTGAGATGCGTGCGTTCGCATGTCCTTTAAACGTGAGGTCCAAAACGATCGCTTCACCGACGAACGTCTCGACTGGAATCTGCTCGATGCACGGCAGATCGCGATAGAAATGATGTGGCGAGTCGACGTGTGTCCCGGCGTGGACCGTCATCTCGACCATGTTCGATACGAATCCCTTCTCCTCCCACTTTACGATCGGCCGCAGCTTGAAGTACGTTTCTTCGGGTGCGAACGAGTTCTGGTCCCAATTCGATACAGTCATGCTTAGATCTACGATTCTCATGTCGCTTCCATGGCAGTGTTAGTTTCAGTGCGGGTGGGTACGCTTTACTGTTCAGAGTTCGACTCGGCTCCTAAGCATGACACAATGTGTCCTTTAAGCACTCACTTGTCAAGGCGAACATGCCAGCCATAAAAAAGGCTCCCCTTCAAGGCGAACCGCATGCCTTCTGGCGGCTAAAGCGCCTGCGTGAGCTGAAGCGGCTCACCCTCGAAGCACTCGCAGAGCGCACCGGGCTGACGAAGTCTTACCTTTCCAAAGTGGAGCGCGGACGATCCGTGCCGTCCATCGCCACGGCAATGAAGCTCGCGCAGGCCTTCGACGTGCCGATCAGCGACCTGTTCGGCATCGGAGAAAGGGCGAACGAATTTGTCATTGTCCGAAAGCACCAGCGGAAGCCTTTCCACCGACGGGATGGCCAAGACACGGGCTATCGTTACGAGGCGATTGCACCAGGCATGACACACGGGCTCTACGATGCATTCGTCATGCAGCCTCCATTTATCGCAACCGGGGCGCGGAATACTTTCGAGCATGGAGGCGAGGAGATGATTTTCGTGCTCAAAGGAAAGCTTGAGGTAGCCTTACCCAATCACACGATGACCCTAAACGCAGGCGATTGCATCGTGTTCGACGCGCGCCTCCCACATCGCTCGACCTCGGTCGGAAAACAGCAGGCCGAGGCTCTCGTTATCGTTACCGCTGGCAAAGAAGGCCAGTCACCGCACACGGTCAAACGAGGCCGCGCGAAGTAGACCACGTCTTTGTCGGGCTCATTCATCGCACTCCTATTGACCCACCCAGAAGCGCAGCAGCCGTATACGACGCAGCCCATTCGTGTTGTCGCCGCATTCGGTCCGGGGGCGTTGCAGTACCAGCGCGCACATTGTCGGCAAAATGGGCGTTGAGCAGTTCTGCCGAATCGCCTTTATCCGACGGCGAGCAGGCAGCCAAGTTCATGAAGATGGCCAGGGGCTTTCCGGGCGGCCCCAGGTTGCTTGAGCAGTTGACCGATCTCAATCGGGTGCAGGATTCCTGCGAACTCGAACTCGATCTGCCGGGCGGGACGGGCTCACGGTGAATGCAGGTGCGATCGATACAAGACGAGTCGCGCCAATCGTCCCGCTTGAACCCGGGGTTCTGCAAAGGTCGCGCCACGAGAACGCACTGGCCCTACCAGCACAGTCGCAGAGTATCGACGAGAAGATCCCGGCTCTGCGCGAACTCCTGACGGGGGTCGGCGTTGAAGTTCTTCAACGAGCGGTCGATCACCTGGGAAAGTCCGTCGGCGGGGATGCCAAGCTCCCGCAGCCTGGTGGGCATCGCCAGGCGGGTAAACGCGGCATCCAGATACTCGGCGATCAGGCGCGGGGCGTTGTCCTCAGTACAATCCTGTGGCCAGGCCGCGAGGTTCCTGGCGAGTTGCACCATCGCTTCCGGATCTCTCGAACCCAGCTGCCGGATGACGGTGCCGGTCACGGCGGTCAGCACCTCTCCCTGGCGGGCGTTCGGGTAGCAAAGCAGCAATGCTGTGGCGAACGCATAGCTCACACGCGCTGCCCAGTGCCGCTCGCCGCCCATGCCCCCCTCGTCTGCATCCCGATTGAGCAACAGCGCAGCTGCACACAGTTCGGTGCGTGCCGCGGGATCGGCGGAATCCAGTCGGGGCAGGGCACGGCTCGCAAGGCGGAACGCGTGAAGGCGCGTTCCCTCGAGCAGCGGGTTGGTATCCTTCCACCCGAGATTCATCACGATCCGCCAGTAGACCGTGCACGCGGCCGCCTTGATCAGGTTGGCGGGGGCCGTGAGCAATGCATCGCTATCCCAGAAGATCGCTACCGGGCGCGTCTTGGGGTCGAAGACCTCCATCCGGTGATCGAGGGCATCGTTGCGGATCGCGGAGCCCCCGCGGTTCTGTGCGGCGGTAGGAAGGGTGAGTACGTTGATCACCGGGAGCTTGCGCTCGAGAAGTTTCGGGCTGATTGCCGACCCCTTCTCGGGATACTGGGTAACCAACTGCTCGAGTGGCCGGGATTCCGCGAGAAGCACCAGTACCACCCGAGCGGCTTGAACGACGCTTCCGCCACCAACGGCGATGACGATGTCGGGTGCTGCGGCCCGGGTAGCCTCAGTCGCCCGAATGACCGATGGGAGGGTGGAGTCCTTCTCGATCTCGTCGAATACGCCGACGTACGAGACGCCCAGGATGCGCCGGATGCGGGCAATCAGATCCGTGGTCCTGGAGACCGTTCGGCCGCAGAGAACGAACGCACGATTCGCCTTGGCTCGACTGAGCTCCGAGGGAAGGTTGTCGAGCGCGCCTTTACCGCTGTAAAGGCGAAGCGGATAGCTGCTGCACTTGAAGTCAATACTCATCTCAATGTCTCCCGGACGGGTGACTGCGTGCCTGAAGGTTGGATCGACTGAACGTCGCCGATCGAAACTCGGCATCGAAACATGGAAAAGCGTTGTGCTACCCTGAAAGAATGACAGGATAGCTGCTCCGTTCACCTTGGGGGTTGGATGTCTGTTCCACTGCTGGAAGTGAAGGGTCTGACGACTGATTTCTTGACCCGGACTGGCGAGATCCGAGCGGTAGACAACGTCAGTATCCATGTCAACGCGGGCGAAACCTTGGGGATCGTCGGCGAGTCAGGCTCCGGCAAGAGCGTTACTGCACTGTGTGTGATGCGCCTGGTTCCCCAGCCACCCGGCCGCATTTCGGCAGGCGAGGTCCTGTTCGAGGGTGTTGACCTGCTCCAGTTGCCTTTGGCAGCCATGCGGAAGATTCGCGGCAAGGATATCGCGATGATCTTCCAGGAGCCGATGACTTCCCTCAACCCGGTGTTCACCGTCGGCGAGCAGATTGCCGAGGCGGTCAGGCTT
>CAMDXD010000006.1 GCA_945877995.1 Bordetella parapertussis | reverse complement strand
CGAGGCGCTGTTCTCGAAGTTCAAGGCACTCGCGGCCAGCCCGGGGTTTGCGGAGCTGTCGCCCGCCCGGCGCAAGGTGATCGAGAACGAGATACGCGATTTCCGGCTGTCCGGCGCGCAACTGCCGCCGGCCCAGAAGCAGCGCTACCGCGAGATCAGCGAGCGGATGGCGACGCTGTCGTCGCGCTTCTCCGACAACGTGCTCGACGCCACCAACGCGTTCTCGCATGACGAAACCGACCGCGGTGCGCTGGCCGGGCTGCCCGAGGATGCACTCGAGGCTGCCGCCGAAGCGGCGAAGGCGGAGGGCCGCGAAGGCTACCGCTTCACGCTGCAGGCGCCCTCGTACATGCCGGTGATGCAGTACGCTGAGGACCGGAGTCTGCGCGAACGCCTGTACCGCGCTTACGTGACCCGTGCGTCCGAGTACGGCAACCCCGAGTGGGACAACAGCCCGCTGCTCGGCGAGATCCTCGCGCTGCGCCATGAACTCGCGAAGCTCCTCGGCTTCCCCGACTTCGCCGCCCTGTCGCTCGCGGCCAAGATGGCGGATTCGGCACGGCAGGTCGACGACTTCCTGGGCGAACTCGCGGCCAAGGCCCGTCCGTTCGCCCTGCGCGACCTCGCGGAACTGCGCACGTTCGCCGCCGAACGGCTGGGCATGCAGGACATGCAGTCGTGGGATCTCGCCTACGTATCCGAGAAGCTGCGGACCGAGCGTTATTCGTTCTCGGACAACGAAGTGAAGCAGTACTTCCCCGAGCCGCAGGTGCTGCCGGGCATGTTCCGCGTCGTCGAGACGATCTACGGGCTCACCATCACTGAACGCGACGCACCGAAGTGGCATCCGGACGTACGATTCTTCGAGGTGGCGGATGCGTCCGGAAATCCGGTCGGCCATTTCTATCTCGACCTCTACGCGCGCGCGTCCAAGCGCGGCGGTGCGTGGATGGACGACGCAATCGCCCGGCGCCGCATCTGCGGCAGCGTGCAGCTGCCACTGGCCTACCTCACCTGCAATTTCCCGGCGCCGGTGCCCCGGCCGGACGGCACGCCGCGCCCGGCGCTGTTCACCCATGACGACGTGGTCACGCTGTTCCACGAGTTCGGCCACGGCCTGCACCACCTGCTGACCGAGGTCGACGAGCTGTTCGTCTCGGGCATCAACGGCGTCGAATGGGATGCGGTCGAACTGCCCAGCCAGTTCATGGAGAACTTCTGCTGGGAGTGGGACGTGCTCAAGCACCTGACCCGGCATGTCGACACGGGCGAAACGATGCCGAAGGCGCTGTTCGACCGGATGCTGGCGGCGAAGAACTTCCAGGGCGGGCTGCAGACGCTGCGCCAGGTCGAGTTCGCCCTGTTCGACATGCGCATCCATGCCGCGGCCACCGCGGAAGGCGGCCTTGCGCCCCAGGCCGTGCTCGAGCAGGTCCGGCGCGAGGTTGCCGTGATCCAGCCGCCCGAGTTCAACCGCTTCGCGCATGGCTTCTCGCACATCTTCGCAGGCGGGTATGCCGCGGGCTACTACAGCTACAAGTGGGCGGAAGTGCTGTCCGCCGACGCATACAGCCTGTTCGAGGAGCGCGGCGTACTCAACCCCGAGATCGGCGCGCGCTTCAGGGACGAAGTCCTGGCAAGGGGCGGCAGCCGCCCGGCACTCGAATCCTTCGTCAAGTTTCGCGGCCGCGAGCCGAAGATCAATGCACTGCTGCGTCACGGCGGCATGGACGAAGCGGCTTTGCCCGGGCCGGCGACGCCAGCCTGACAATCGCAGCAGGAGAACGCGATGCACAAGCACAGGACAGACCCAACCACGGGGCACTCCCGGGGCCGCAGGCTTGCCCGCGCATCGGCCTCGGCGATGATGGCCACCGGCGCATTCCTTCTCGGCCTGTCGGCCCTGCCCAGGGAGGCTGCGGCGCAGCAGATCCGCTGCTGGACCACCGACAGCGGCTCCCGGGAATGCTCGGATCTCCCGCCGCCGGCGACTGCCAAGGCCATCAACGAAATCCGCGGCCGTGCCGGTCGCATCGAGGGCCAGGACTCCTTCGCGCAGCGCCAGGCGAGCGACCGCTTCCCGGTCACGCTGTGGAGCAACGATTGCGGCGACCCGTGCACCAGCGCGCGCAAGCTGCTGGCGAGCCGCGGCATACCGTTCACGGAACGCAACCCGTCGCAGCCGGCGCTTCAGGAAGAATTCAAGCGGCTCGCGAAGGGCCAGATGCAGGTGCCGCTGCTGATCGTCGGCACGGCCACGCTGGCCGGGTACGAGGAAGGACAGTGGAACTCGACGCTGGATGCCGCGGGCTATTCGCGTACCCCGGGGCCGACACGACGCCCGGCTGTGCCGCCTGCGGCCCAGCCGCAGGGCCCAGCCCAGCCGCAGCCCGCTTCACCGACGGTGCCCATCGCAGGTCCCGGCGGCGCGGTCCCGCCACCGTAGTCGCCAGGGTTCTTGCCAGTGTCGGAAGGCTTGGGAGGACCCGGCGCGCCGCCCGTCTCGCCCGCAGGGCCTGCCGGCAGCGGGGCATTCCCGAGCTGATCGCGCCCGCCTGCGCTGCATGGCCGGGCATGTGCCCGGCGCCGTCCCCGCGGTGCACAATAGAGGGATGAAGCCACCCAAGAGACTCAAGCCCCTCATCGAAGAGGGCCTGATCGACACGGTCGTGCGCCAGCTGATGAGCGGCAAGGAAGCAAACGTCTATGTCGTGCGCAGCGGCGATCAGACCCTGTGCGCGAAGATCTACAAGGAAGCCGCCCACCGCAGCTTCCGCCAGGCCGTCGATTACACCGAAAACCGGCGCGTGAAGAGCAGCCGACAGGCGCGCGCGATGGCGCGGGGCACACGTTTCGGCCGCGAATCCCAGGAAGCCGCCTGGCAGTCTGCCGAAGTCGATGCACTGCACCGGCTGTTCGCCGCCGGCGTGCGCGTACCGGCGCCGCGCAACTTCTGCGACGGCGTGCTGCTGATGGATCTCGTGTCGGACGGGGACGGCAATGCCGCGCCCCGGCTCAACGATGTCGTGTTCACCGAGGACGAAGCGCGGATGCACCACCATGCGCTGCTGCGCGAGGTGGTGCGCATGCTTGGCGCCGGCATCATCCACGGTGACCTGTCCGAATTCAACATCCTGCTCGCCAGCGATGGCCCGGTCATCATCGACCTGCCGCAGGCGGTAGACGCCGCCGGCAACAACCATGCGAAGCGGCTGCTGATCCGGGACGTGGTCAACCTGCGCAACTTCTTCGGCCGTTTCGCACCCGCCCTCATGACGACCGATTACGGCCACGAGATCTGGGACCTCTACGAACGCGGCCTGCTCACGCCGCAGGTCGAACTCACCGGACGCTTCGAAGGCGACCTCGGCGCAGTCGACATCGATGGCGTGATGCGCGAAATCGGCGATGCGCTGGCCGAGGAGGCTGCGCGCCGCCTGCGCATGCAGGACGCGTAGTGACCCGGGCGGCCTGATCCCGGCCAGCAACGGGGCTGCACAGGACTTGTTTTCGGGGAAAACGCCCCGATTTGACCCGGGGCGTCAGGGGTATCGGAGGGGCTGTGGCATCAAATCGATGCCACAGCTCCCCCGATAGCCGCGTTCAATCGGCTCGATACCAACATTCAATTGGCCCGGCACGCCGCATGACGCTAACCTCGGGTCACCGACTGGCGGCACGGTCAGGCCATCCTCCCGCAACACGCGTCTGTCATCTTTCGTCTGTCGCTCTACGCTTTTCTCTGTTGCTGTCCTTCCAACCCGCGAATCCAGGAGTCATCCATGTCGCTGATCAACACCCCGGTCAAACCGTTCAAGGCCACCGCGTTCCACGACGGCAAGTTCGTCGACGTCACCGAGCAGTCGCTGAAGGGCAAGTGGAACGTGTTCGTGTTCTACCCGGCCGACTTCACGTTCGTCTGCCCGACCGAACTGGAAGACCTGGCCAGCCATTACGAGACGTTCAAGAAGCTGGGCGTCGAGGTCTACGGCATCTCGACCGACACCCACTTCGCCCACAAGGCCTGGCACGACACCTCGGAATCGATCAAGAAGGTCAAGTACCCGCTGATCGGCGACCCGACCGGCGCGATCACCCGCAACTTCGAAGTGATGATCGAGGAAGCTGGCCTGGCGCTGCGCGGCACCTTCGTGATCAACCCGGACGGCATGATCAAGCTGTGCGAGATCCACGACAACGGCATCGGCCGCGATGCCTCGGAGCTGCTGCGCAAGGTCAAGGCAGCCCAGTACGTCGCGTCCCACCCGGGTGAAGTGTGCCCGGCGAAGTGGCAGGAAGGCGCCGCGACCCTGAAGCCGTCGCTGGACCTCGTCGGCAAGATCTGATCGACGTCCCGCCCCGCCCGCGCGCCCATCCGCCGCGCGGGCGGGGCATCCAGGCGGCGAAACGGCCGCCTGTTCCGTCCTCCCGTGGCGGCCGCGTGATCCGCGGCCGCCAGGGCGGCTGGTCAATTGCTGTCCCGAATCCACCCACAAGGTACCGACACCATGCTGGACGCCGACCTCAAGACCCAACTCCAGGGCTACCTCGAACGCCTGACGCAACCGGTTGAACTGGTCGCCTCGCTCGACGACCGCCCCGCATCGCAGGAAATGCGCGAGTTGCTCGAGGAGATCGCCAGCCTCAATGGCAAGGTCACCGCCCGCTTCGACGGCGCCGACGCACGCCGGCCCTCGTTCTCGATCAGCCGCGCCGGGCACGACATGGGCGTGCGGTTCGCAGCCATCCCGATGGGTCATGAATTCACTTCGCTCGTCCTGGCGCTGCTGCAGGCCGGCGGCCACCCGCCGAAGGTCGAAGCCGACGTGATCGAACAGATCCGCTCGCTCGATGTCGAGCTGAAGTTCGAGACCTACATGTCGCTGTCGTGCCACAACTGCCCGGACGTCGTCCAGGCACTGAACCTGATGGCCGTGCTCAACCCGAAGATCCGTCATGTCGCGATCGACGGCGGGCTGTTCCAGGACGAGGTCGAGTCACGCCAGATCATGGCCGTGCCGTTCGTGTACCTGAACGGCGAACCGTTTGCCTCGGGTCGGATGGAGATCGCCGACATCCTGGCGAAGGTCGACACCAGCGCGGCCGCGCGCGATGCAGCGCGCCTGGGCAGCAAGGACGCGTTCGACATGCTGATCGTCGGCGGTGGCCCGGCAGGCGCGGCAGCAGCCATCTATGCCGCGCGCAAGGGCATCCGCACCGGCGTCGTCGCCGAACGCTTCGGCGGCCAGACGCTCGACACCCTTGGCATCGAGAACTACGTCTCCGTGCTGGAGACCGAAGGGCCGAAGTTCGCTGCCGCACTCGAGGCGCACGTGCGCACGTACGACGTCGACATCATGAACAGCCAGCAGGTGGTGTCGCTGGAGCCCGCCACGCAGCCAGGCGGCCTCGCCAGCGTCGTGCTGGCCAATGGCGCTGCACTCAAGGCACGTTCGGTCATCCTCGCCACCGGTGCCCGCTGGCGCAACGTGAACGTGCCGGGCGAGTCGGAGTATCGCAACAAGGGCGTCGCCTACTGCCCGCACTGCGACGGCCCGCTGTTCAAGGGCAAGCATGTGGCGGTGATCGGCGGCGGCAACTCCGGCATCGAGGCGGCGATCGACCTCGCCGGCGTGGTGTCGCATGTGACGGTGGTCGAATTCGCCGACCAGCTCAAGGCCGACGCGATCCTCGTGCGCAAGCTGCACAGCCTGCCCAACGTGACCGTGCACACCAGCGCCCAGACGACCGAGATCACCGGCGACGGCAGCCGGGTCAACGGCCTGAAGTTCACCGACCGGCGCAACGGCGAGTCGCATACGGTCGAACTGGCCGGAGTGTTCGTGCAGATCGGCCTGGTGCCGAATACCGAATGGCTGAAGGGCGTGGTCGAGCTATCGAAGTACGGCGAGATCGTGATCGATGCGAAGGGCACGACCAGTGCCCCGGGCATCTTCGCCGCTGGCGACGTGACGACGGTGCCGTTCAAGCAGATCATCATCGCGGCTGGCGAGGGTTCGAAGTCGGCGCTGTCGGCGTTCGACTACCTGATCCGTACCCCGACGGTCGAACTCAGCGCGGCGGCGTGACCGGCTCGGCCGGTCCACGCCACGATCGTTGAACCGGCGGGAGGCCCGCCGGCGTACCCTCAGCGGCCGAGCCTGCGCCGGCGGATCGCGAACAGCCCCAGCCCGGCGAAGGCCACGATCGCCGGCATCAGTGCGATGTTGACCACCTTGGTCACCAGTTCGAGCCGATCGGTCTCGAGCCGCAGCGTGCGCCGCAGCTCTTTCAGCTGCGCCTTGGTCTCGGTCGACTTGCGCTGGAAGGCGTCGATCTCGGCCTGCTGTTCCGCGCTGGGCGTGAAGGCCGAGCCGGGCGCGCGGGACCGCTGCAGTTTCTGCAGGCGGTCCTGCGTCTGGATCAGGTCGTCTTCGAGTTCCTTGATCGCGCCGAGATACTCCTGCTGGGCGCGTTCGGCGATCTCCAGCGGCACCGTCAGCGGACGCGAGAACGCCGCGCGCGAGCGCAGCCCGCCGAGTTGGCTGTCGCCGGCGAATGCCTCGACCAGGCTTTGCAGGAAATCGAGGTTACCGTTGATCGGCACCCGCACCTGCTGGCCGAACGACTCCTGGATCTGCACCACCACGCCGTCGGCAAGCATGTCGATGTCGGCAACCAGCACGACCTGTGCATCCGCCGTCGCCTTGCCCAGGTGCGCGGCCGGGTCGGCCGGGGTCGGCTGCGCCGGCGCGGGCGGTGCTGGCGCAGGGTCAGCAGGCGCGCCGGCGCGCAGCGGCACCGGCGCGATCGCCTCGATCTTCGGCGGGCCATCCGGGAACGCCGTCGGGAAGCGACCGGCCAGGCGCAGTGCGAGTGCATGCGCCTTGCCTGAAGGCTGGAAGCCGCGCGCGGCGTCGGCACCGGTCAGCGTCGCGATGATCGGGTCGATCAGCATCGAATTCGCAGAGGTGCGCAACAGCAAGGTGGCGGTCAGGCCGGGAACCGACTTGCCTTCGATCGGGGCGAACCATCCGGGGAACGGGAGGGTGAGCGCACCCACCTGCCCGATCACCAGGTCGTCCTTGTTCAGCGCGTCACCCTGCACGTTGAGCAGGGTCGGCATGGTACGGCCGTTCTGGTTGCTCGCCAGCGTGAGGTCGGCCACGATCTTGCCGGTCGGCATCGTGTAGCCCCAGGCACCCAGCAGCTTCTGGAACGTCGACTCGCTCGCGGTGTTGCCCCCCAGCGGATTCTCGAGGTTGCGCTGCTGGTCGAAGTACGCATACGGATCGACGAATGCAATCAGCCGGCCGCCGCGCAGCACGAACTGGTCAATTGCATACTCGCCCGCCTCGGTCAGGTCGCGCGGATGAATCACCAGCAGCACCTTGACCTCGTCCGGGATGCGCGTGCTCTCCATCGGCACCGGCTGCACGTCGAAGTTGCGCTGCAGTTCCTGGATGGCGATCCACGGACCGGTGGGCAGCCGGCCGAGCATCAGCTCCATCGGCCGGCCGAACACCGGGATCGCACTCATCACGCCGATCACCGGCCGGCGCTCCTGCATCACCTGCGCGATCGCGCGCGTGATGTCGTACTCGAGCAGCCGCTCACGCTCCGGCGAGAGCACGGGGATCGCGACCGCGTGCGTGGCCTTTGCGGCATCGCCCTTCGCAGCGTCCGCTTTCGCGGTCGTGCCCTTCACTGCATCACCCTTCGCTCCGTCGCGCCGCTCGATGGCGAGCCCGAGGTAGAACTTCTCCTGGTTCGGCGTCACCTGGGCATCGATACCGTCGCGCGTCGCGGCGTCCTCGGCGTCGGAATCAGGCTCGGGATTCAGCCGCTCCAGCACCAGGCGCCCGCCGGACGCCGCCACATATTCGGCCAGCAGGTCCTGCACGCGCTTGGCGAAGGTGTTGAGCGCCACCGGCACCGAGGTGTCGCCACTCTGCGTGTAATAGAACCGGACCACGACCGGCGCGTCGAGCTTCGACAGCACCTGCCGCGTGCCATCAGACAGCGTGTACACGCGCCCTTCGGTGAGGTCGAGGCGGGCCGGTACGGCCGACAGCACGACGTTGAGGACGACCAGCGCGACGAACAGCAGCGCCAGTCCGGCGGGGGACATCAAACGCTTCACGAGGTTTCCGGAGGCCATCGTCACATTCCTTCAGCCGGCCCGCAGGCCGCGCACGATCACCGCATTGCCGAACAGCGCGAAGCCGATCACCGACAGGAAGAACCCCACGTCGCGCAGGTCGATCACGCCCCGCTGGAGCGCATCGAAATGCGTCATCACCGAGAACGAGGCGACCGCGCTGACCACGGCGGGACTGGTCCAGCGGGTCAACAGGTCGGTCACCGGGCTGTAGCCGGCGATCACCAGCAACAGGCACAGCATCACCGAGAGGATGAAGCTCACCGCCTGGTTGCGCGTCATCGCCGAGGTCATCGAGGTGATCGCGAGGAAGCTGCCGGCGAGCAGCAGGCTGCCCAGATAGGCGGTGAGGATCGCGCCGTTGTCCGGTGAGCCGAGCACGTTCACCGTGATCCATACCGGGCAGGTCAGCGCGAGCGCGATCGCCAGGAAGATCCATGAAGCGAGGAACTTGCCGAGGATCACCTGCGGCAGCGTGACCGGCAGCGTGAGCAGCAGCTCGAGCGTGCCCAGCCGGCGCTCTTCGGACCACAACCGCATGCCGACTGCGGGCACCAGGAACAGGTACATCCATGGGTGCCAGGTGAAGAACGACACCAGCGAAGCCTCGGCGCGCTCGAAGAAGCGGCCGATGGTGAAGGTGAGGAAGCCTGCCATCAGCAGGAAGATCACCAGGAACACATAGGCGACCGGGGACCCGAAGTAGCCCGACAGCTCACGCCGGACGATGCCGACGATATTGGAGACTGCGGACCCGTGCTTCACTGCGCCCTGGCCGTTCATGGCGCCACCGTATCGGGCAGGGTGATCGAGCGGAACACGTCTTCCAGGCGCCCTTCTTCGGTCGACAGCGCCTGCACCTGCCAGCCGCCGGCCTGCGCCGCCTGGGCGACCGCGACGGTCAGCGCCGCGCCAGCCGCGCCGATCGCACCGTTGTCGTCGCGCTTCGGATAGACGCGCACCGTGACGCGTCCGTCTGCCGCCGCCTCGGCGCCGGGCAGCAACTCGGCCCGCGTGGCGCCGGGCAGTTGCCCGAGCTGCGAGACGGCTGCATCTGCCGCCCCGGCCCCGGCGAGCGTCACCCGCACGCAGCCCGCGGTCACGGAGCGTGCCTTGAGTTCCGCCGGCGTACCGTTGGCGACCACCGACCCACGGTCGATGATCACCGCGCGCGTGCACGCGGCCTCGACCTCTTCGAGGATATGGGTCGAGAACACGATCGCCTTGCGCTCGCCCATGCGGCGGATCAACTCGCGCGCCGCATGCTTCTGGTTCGGGTCGAGGCCGTCGGTCGGCTCGTCGAGCACCAGAACGTCGGGGTCGTGCAGGATCGCCTGCGCGAGGCAGGTGCGATGGCGGTAGCCCTTCGACAGCGTGTCGATCGGCTGGTGCAGCACGCTCTCGAGCAGGCAGGTCTCGACCGCGCCATGCACCGCGGCCTTCTTCGCGCTGCCCGACAGGCCGCGCAGGTCGGCGATGAACGACAGGAAGCCCTGCACGGTCATGTCGGCATAGGATGGCGCGCTCTCCGGCAGATAGCCGATCAGCGCCTTGGCGCGGATCGGGTCGACCGCCACGTCATGCCCACCGACCGTCACCCGGCCCGAGGTGGCCGGATAGAAGCCGGTGATGATGCGCATCGTGGTCGACTTGCCGGCACCGTTCGGACCGAGCAGGCCGAGCACTTCACCGCGCTCGACGGTAAACGAGATGCCGTTCACGGCGCGCTTGGCGCCGAACTGCTTGACGAGATTCTCTACCCGGATCATCGGCTGTTTTTCTGGTTGGTGGGGCATCGCGGCGGGTCGCCTCACGGGCGTGGTGTGCCAGGGCAGACCTCACGATGGGGGCGATAGTGACATGGCATGGCGTTTGATGCCGGGTTAAAGTGGTCAGCAGCCCACCTTGTCCATGCGCCCTCGCGCAGGAGGTTCAGTACGCCATGTGTCTGCTTGCCAGGAATTCCTTCCGCCGGCATCCCTTCCACCCCGCGATGGCGCTGCCGCTCGCGGCGCTGGCTGCATCCCTGTCCGTTCCGTCTGCCGCGCACGGGCAAGCGGCTGCTTTCCCTGCGAAGCCGGTGCGCCTCATCGTTCCGGTGGCACCAGGCGGGGGCATCGACCTCGTCGCGCGCGCCGTCGCGCCGCGGCTGGCCGAAGAACTCGGACAAGGCGTGATCGTCGAAAATCGCGGCGGCAATGCGATGGTCACCGGCACGGCGGCCGTCGCCAAGGCTGCACCCGACGGGCATACGCTGGGCGTCAACAACACCAATCTCGCTGCCATCGCAGCGCTGCGGCAGAGCCTGCCCTACGACACGCTGCGCGACCTGGCGCCGATATCACTTCTGGCCACGCAACCCAGCGTGGTGGTCGTGCATCCATCGTTGCCCGTGAAGACCATGGGCGAACTGATCAAGCTGGCGAAAGCCCGGCCCAACCAACTCACCTACGGCTCCGGCGGCATCGGCACCAGCATCCACCTGGCGGCAGCCCTGATAGGCGTCAGCGCGGGTATCGAGATGCTGCACGTGCCTTACAAGGGCGCAGGGCCTGTGCTGGCCGATCTGGTCGGTGGGCACCTGCAGGTGGCGGTGCCCACCCTGGGCTCTGCGCTTCCGTTCGTGTCCACCGGTCGCCTGCGGGCGCTCGGGGTCACGACTGCCCAGCGCCTGGCAGCCCTGCCGCAGGTGCCTACGGTCGCCGAGTCGGGCCTGCGCGGCTACGAGTACACGACCTGGTACGGACTCACCGCGCCGGGCGGCACGCCTGCCCATGTGCTGGCTGCCCTGCACACTGCGGTGGCGCGCACGATCGCCGATCCGGGCGTCAGTGCCGGGCTGGTCAAGCAGGAACTGCAGCCGATGACGAACACGCCGGCCGAGTTCGCCACGTTTTTGAAGGCCGAAGTCGACAAGTGGGCAAGGGTCGTCCGGCTGGCGAAGATCCCGGTGGAATGATCGAAACGGGTACGTCCGGGGATGGCCCAGGATGTCCGTGCGCTAGACTCTGGCACTCGATCCACGACACAGAATCGAACGCCCCGTGAAAGTGGCCACCTGGAACGTCAACTCCCTCAACGTCCGCCTGCCGCATGTGCTCGACTGGCTCGCCACCCACCAGCCAGATGCACTGTGCCTGCAGGAAACCAAGCTCGAAGACCCGAAGTTTCCGGTCGCCGCGATCGAGGCAGCGGGATACAAGGTCGTGTTCTCCGGGCAGAAGACCTACAACGGTGTTGCGATCCTGTCGCGCAGCGAGCCGACCGACGTGGCGATGGGCATCCCGGGCTTCGACGATCCGCAGAAGCGGGTGATCTCGGCCACCGTCGACGGCGTGCGGCTGGTCTGCGCCTACGTGCCCAACGGCGAGTCGGTGGAATCGGCGAAGTACCCGTACAAGCTCGACTGGCTCGCGCGGTTCACCGCGTGGCTGCAGCAGGAACTGGCGGTGCATCCTTCGCTCGCCGTGCTGGGCGACTACAACATCGCGCCCGACGACCGCGACGTCCACGACCCGGCGGGCTGGGCGGGCAAGGTGCTTTGCAGCGAACCGGAGCGCGAGGCGTTCCGCGGGCTGGTCGCGCTGGGCCTGGCCGATTCGTTCCGCCTGTTCGACCAGCCGGAGCGCAGCTGGAGCTGGTGGGACTACCGCATGAACATGTTCCGCCGGAAGCTCGGGGTGCGCATCGACCATGTGCTGCTGTCGCCGCCGCTGGCGGCACGCTGCCTGGGCTGCACCATCGACAGCGCGCCACGCGCGGCGGAACGGCCGTCGGACCATGCGCCCGTGGTCTGCGAGCTGGCCTGACCGGGGTGGCGCTGGCCGATGCCATCGGCCCACGGCTGCAACCGGCTCGCGGCTTCAGTCGATCAGTTCGTACGCCGGCAGCGTGAGGAACTCGTTGTAATCGCCCGTGCACATCTGCTCGAACATCGCGGCCGCCTCCGGGTATCGGCCCGCAGCCCAGGCCGCATCGCCGAGATAGACCTTCACCTTCGGCAGTTCCTCGGCCACCAGCGCCTTGACCATCCCGGCGGTGACCTTGCGCCCGTCGTCGAGCATGCCCTTGGGCGAACGGATCCATTGCCAGATCTGTGAACGCGAGATCTCCGCGGTGGCGGCGTCTTCCATCAGGTTGAACACCGGCACGCAGCCGTTGCCGGCGAGCCAGGCACCGAGGTACTGGATGCCGACCGAGAGGTTGTTGCGCAGGCCGGCCTCGGTGATCGGCGCCTCGGGACGGAAGTCGAGCAGGTCCTTCGCGCCGAAGTCGACGTCGGGCAGCTGCTTGTCGTACTGGTTCGGCGTCGGCATGTACTGGTCGAACACCGCCCTGGCGATCGGCACCAGCGCCGGGTGCGCGACCCAGGTGCCGTCGCAGCCGTCGGTCACCTCGCGCAGCTTGTCGGCACGCACCTTCTCCATCGCGGCGTCGTTGGCGGCCGGGTCGTTCTTGATCGGGATCTGCGCTGCCATGCCGCCCATCGCGGGCGCACCGCGCTTGTGGCAGGTCTTGATCAGCGTCAGCGCATAGGCGCGGAGGAACGGCGCGGTCATCGTCACCTGCGAACGGTCAGCCAGACAGAAGTCGGTGTTGACGCGAAACTTCTTGATGCAGGAAAAGATATAGTCCCAGCGCCCGATGTTCAGGCCGGCCGAGTGGTCCTTCAGTTCATGCAGGATCTCGTCCATCTCGAACGCAGCCGGGATGGTCTCGATCAGCACCGTGGCCTTGATCGAGCCATGCGGCACGCCGATATCCTTCTCGGCCATCGTGAAGATGTCGTTCCACAGCCGCGCCTCGAGGTGCGATTCCATCTTCGGCAGGTAGAAGTACGGTCCCGACCCGCGCGCCAGCAACTCTCTTGCGTTGTGGAAGAAGAACAGCGCGAAGTCGAAGATGCCGCCCGACACTTCGGCGCCGTCGACCCGCAGGTGCTTCTCGTTCATGTGCCAGCCGCGCGGGCGAGGCAGCAGCACTGCAGTCTTCTCGTTCAGCGCGTACTGCTTCTCACCCTGGGTGAAGGTGATCGTCCGGCGTACGGCGTCGCGCAGGTTGATCTGCCCATCGATCATCATCTCCCACTTCGGGCAGTTGGCATCCTCGAAGTCGGCCATGAAGGTCGACGCGCCGCAGTTTAGTGCGTTGATCACCATCTTGCGATCGGTCGGCCCGGTGATCTCGACGCGCCGGTCGAGAAGGTCATTCGGCTGCGGCGCGATGCTCCAGCTTCCTTTGCGGATCGCCGTCGTCTCGGGCAGGAAGTCGGGCAGCACGCCGGCGTCGAATTCCTTCTGGCGCGCGGCCCGCTTCGCGAGCAGTTCCTGCCGGCGCGACTCGAAGCTGCGATGCAGTTTCGCGACGAACGCGAGTGCTTCCGGTGTAAGGATGGTCTCGAACCCGGGGAGTATCGGGCCACGGGTCTCGATGCCTGCGGGTAGCTGCATGCTCATGGAAGGGCTCACGCGTCAGTGGGTCGTAAAACGGAGCAACAACCGGCTGGACGATCCCCGCTCAGCCGGCCGCCGGCGATTTCTCCTCCAGGCCGAGTTCCTGGATCTTGCGGGTCAGCGTGTTGCGTCCGAGGCCGAGCAGCGTCGCAGCCTCGATCCGCCTGCCGCCGGTGTGTTGCAGCGCCTTGACGATCAGCGTGCGTTCGAAATCGCGCGACAGCTGGTCGATGATGCCGTGCTCGCCACGGCCGAACGACTGCTCCACCTCACGCTCGAGTGCGAGCAGCCAGTTCTGCTCGGCGCTGGCCGCCGTCTCGCCGCGCAGTTCCGGCGGCAGGTCGTTGACCTCGACGTTCATGCCGGGCGCCATCACGGTCAGCCAGTGGCACAGGTTCTCGAGCTGGCGCACGTTTCCGGGCAGGTCCTGCGCGGACAGGTGGCGCAGCGCAGCTTCGGACAGCCGCTTCGGTTCAACGCCCAGTTCGCGCGCGCTCTTCAGCAGGAAGAACCTGGCGAGCAGCGGGATGTCCTCGCGCCGCTCGCGCATCGGCGGCAGCCGCAGGCGGATCACGTTCAGCCGATGGTAGAGGTCTTCCCGGAACAGGCCCTGCTTCACGCGCTGCTCGAGGTCCTGGTGGGTCGCGGCGATCACGCGTACGTTCGCCTTGATCGGCTGGTGCCCGCCGACGCGGTAGAACTGGCCGTCGGACAGCACGCGCAGCAGACGCGTCTGCAGTTCCGCCGGCATGTCGCCGATCTCGTCGAGGAACAGCGTGCCGGCATCGGCCTGCTCGAAGCGGCCGCGGCGCATCGCCTGCGCACCGGTGAACGATCCGCGCTCGTGGCCGAACAGTTCGGATTCCAGCAGGTCCTTCGGGATCGCCGCCGTGTTGATCGCGATGAACGGCTTGCTAGAGCGCGGGCTGTGCCGGTGCAGGGCCCGCGCGACCAACTCCTTGCCGCTGCCCGACTCGCCGGTGATCAGTACCGTGGCATGCGACTGCGAGAGGCGGCCGATCGCACGGAACACCTCCTGCATCGACGGCGCCTGCCCGAGGATTTCGGGCGTGGCAGTGGTCTCTTCGGTGCTCTCGGTCTGTCGCACGCTCTCGTCGATCGCGCGCCGGATGAGTTCGACCGCGTGGTTGACGTCGAACGGCTTGGGCAGGTATTCGAACGCGCCGCCCTGGAATGCCGCCACCGCGCTCTCGAGGTCCGAGTAGGCGGTCATCACGATCACCGGCACTTCGGGATGCTCGGCCTTGATCCGCTGCAGCAGGTCGAGCCCCGATGCACCCGGCATCCGGATGTCGCTGACCACCACCTGCGGCACGGCGCTGTTCAGCGCGGTGAGCGCATCCTGCGCGGAGGCGAAACTCTTGAACTCGATGCTCTCGCGCGTGAGCGCCTTCTCGAACACCCAGCGGATCGACTTGTCGTCATCGATGACCCAGACAGGTTTCATGGTCTCTTCACTTGGCTGCATTGGAATGGGATAGGCCCGACGCTTCGCCGCGCGGCCCCGTGCCGCCTTCGTCGCCAAGCGGAAGGGTCACGGAGAAGCAGGTGCGGCCAGGCGCGCTGTCGAATTCGATGGTGCCGCAGTGCTGGCTGACGAAGGTCTGGGCCAGCGTGAGGCCGAGCCCGCTGCCGCCCTCGCGCGCCGACACCAGCGGATAGAACACACGCTCGCGCACCGACTCCGGGATGCCAGGCCCGTTGTCGATCACCTGCAGCGTGATCGCCTGCCGGTAGCGACGGCGCGCCAGCGTCACCGAACGCGCGATGCGCGTGCGCAGCACGATCTGGCCCTGCCCGCTCATCGCCTGCGCGGCATTGCGCACGATATTCAGCACCGCCTGCAGGATCTGCTCGCGGTCGCCGATGAGCAGCGGCAGGCTGGTGTCGTAGTCGCGCTTCACCACGAGGCCGTCGGGATATTCAGCGAGCATCACGCTGCGTACCCGCTCGATCACTTCGTGGATGTTCAGCGCACCGACCTGTGGCAGGCGGTGCGGCGTGAGCATGCGGTCCATCAGTGACTGCAGCCGGTCTGCCTCGTGCATCACCACGCGCGTGTACTCGCGCAGGTCTGCGCGGTCGAGTTCCGCGTCAAGCAGCTGCGCGGCGCCCCGGATGCCACCGAGCGGATTGCGGATCTCGTGCGCGAGGTTGCGCACGAGCTCGCGGTTGGCCTGGGTCTGGTCGAGGATGCGTTCCTCGCGCGCCGCCTTGATCTGCTGGGTGATCGGACGCATTTCGAGCAGGTAGCCCAGGACGCTCGACGCTTCCCCCGGCAGGTCTGCCGGCAGGTCTACGGGCATCACCGAGCAGATCAGGTGGTGCCTGTCCGCGCGGCCCATCGCACTGAGCTTCACGTCGTAGTCGGAATAGCCGGCCTTGTTCGTGCGGGCGGAGTCGAGCGCGGCAGCCAGCGCCTCGTCGCGGGTGAACACATCATCGAGTGCCTGCTGCAGCATCAGGTTGCGAGACAACCCGAACAGGTTCTCCGCAGCCGGGTTGGCGTAACGGATGACGAACTGCTCGTCGACGATCAGCACCGCCGTGACGAGCATGTCGAGGCCCGCGAAGGCCGGGACGGCAGGAAACGACCCGAGTGCCGAGCGCGCTTCGTTCACGGGACCGCCAATGCGTTTCTGGATCGACGTCCGCATGCCTTCACCTTCAGCAAGAAGCGCGCCATGGCGCCGTCGCGCCGTGCGGGCCGCCGTGCCGCCGCAGCACGGGCTGCGCCTACTTCATCACGGCGAGCTGGCGCTGGATCTCGGCGATGTTGCGTTCGTACCTCGACACGGCGTTCTGCAACTCGCGCAGGCGCGGATCCGGTCGATCGGCGCTGGCAGGCCCGAGCGCTGCGATCTGCCGGCGCGCATCCTCGAGCAACCGCTGCTCGCTCGACAGTTCGCGCTCGACGATCTGCCGTGCCTTCAGGTCCCGGTCGCGCTGCTCGCTGCGCTCGACGCGCGGGAAGTTTTCCGGCCCGGGATTGCCGCGTGGCGCGGCTGCGGGCGATTCCGTGCGCGGCCGTGCGGTGCCCGGTCCGGGCGACGATGCGCCGGCGCCCGGACTGGTCCGCTGTGCGGGCGCGCCCCCCGGTGTCTCCCGGTAGAGCAGCGTGCATTCCTTGAACTTGCGCGACGGGCTGTCGGTGAACGTGACGAAACCGTCGGTGTCGGTACACCGATGGATATCGGCCCTCGCCATCGCGGGCAGCCACATCGGCAGGGCGGCAAGCACCATAGTCATGATCGCCGCCCGCCGGGTCGTCCCCGGCGCAGGGGCGCTGGAATGCCATCTCATCCGGGAATCCCGATCGCGTGGCGCAATTGCGCAGCCGGGCGGAGTCTAGATGACGCGGTGGGCAACCGCAACGAGCCATCGTTCCCCCAGAATACAACGGGGCGAGTTGCCTCGCCCCGTCCACGCTCGAACTGCCTGCCGGAAGAACCCGGTCAGCAGCTGTAGTACATCTGGAACTCGACCGGGTGCGTCGTCATGCGGAACATGGTCACTTCTTCCATCTTCAGCGCGATGTACGCATCGATCATGTCGTTCGAGAACACGCCACCCCGGGTCAGGAACTCGCGGTCCTTGTCGAGGCATTCGAGTGCCTGGTCGAGCGACGAGCACACCGAAGGCACGTTCTTCGCCTCTTCCGGCTCGAGGTCGTACAGGTTCTTGTCGATAGGGTCGCCCGGGTGGATCTTGTTCTGCACGCCGTCGAGGCCGGCCATCATCATCGCCGCGAACGCGAGGTACGGGTTGGCGGTCGGATCGGGGAAACGCACCTCGATGCGGCGCCCTTTCGGGTTCGACACGTACGGGATACGGATCGACGCCGAACGGTTGCGCGCCGAGTAAGCCAGGTGCACCGGCGCCTCGAAGCCGGGTACGAGGCGCTTGTACGAGTTCGTGCCCGGGTTGGTGATCGCGTTGAGTGCACGGGCGTGCTTGATGATGCCGCCGATGTAGTACAGCGCGAACTCGGACAGGCCCGCGTAGCCGTTGCCGGCGAACAGGTTGACGCCGCCCTTGAAGATGGACTGGTGCACGTGCATGCCCGAACCGTTGTCGCCGACGATCGGCTTCGGCATGAAGGTGGCGGTCTTGCCGTAGCCGTGCGCCACGTTGTGCACGGTGTACTTCAGGATCTGCGTCCAGTCGGCGCGCTGCACCAGCGGCGCGAACTTCGTGCCGATCTCGCACTGGCCAGGAGCCGCGACTTCATGGTGATGCACTTCGACTTCGACGCCCTGCTCTTCGAGTGCAAGGCACATCGCCGAACGCAGGTCCTGCAGCGAGTCGACCGGGGGGACCGGGAAATAGCCGCCCTTGACCGCCGGACGATGGGCCCGGTTGCCACCTTCGAACTCATGGCCGCTGGCCCAAGGCGCTTCTTCAGAGACGACCTTGCACATGGAACCGGCCATGTCGACATGCCAGGTGACCGAGTCGAACACGAAGAATTCGGGTTCGGGGCCGAAGTAGGCGACGTCGCCGACGCCAGTCGACTTCAGGTACGACTCGGCGCGCTTGGCGAGCGAGCGCGGATCGCGGTCGTAACCCTTGCCGTCGGACGGCTCGACCACGTCACAGGTGATGATCAGGGTCGGCTCGTCGGTGAACGGGTCCATGCGGGCGGTGGTTGCATCGGGCATCAGCAGCATGTCGGACGCCTGGATGCCCTTCCAGCCGGCGATCGACGAGCCGTCGAAGGCATGGCCGTCATCGAACTTGGCGAGGTCGACCGTGTGCGACGGCACCGAGACGTGCTGTTCCTTGCCACGGAAGTCGGTGAAGCGATAGTCCACGAACTTGGCGTCGTGGTCTTTGATCATTTTCAGTACGTCATCGGCAGTGGCCATGGTTCTCCTCGTTTACTCGTCGTCGCTTGCAGCATAAGGTGAGTGTGTTACGAAATGCGCGTGCGGCAGATGTGCGGCTGCGGCGTACCCTCGCAGCATGAAGCGTGCCAAATCCGATCCGCATTGAAGTCATTTCAAAACAGGACGTTAGCGTCCCGGCGCTACGTTCGCGCAGGGCGGCCGCATCTTGTCGGTGCGCTGCTGCGGATTATGCACGCTTCTGGTGCATTGATTTCGCCTGCAGCGGACCGGCACCGCGACCGGCAGCCGCCCTTCCTGCACTGAAATCGACCGGAGTAGACTGCCGGAAGCTGCGGCTCAAAGTGCGCCGCAGGACACTTCCCACGGAGCAACCCATGAGCCCTCCCACCAGCGATGCGCTGCTCGAGCAGGCACGCGAGCGCGCCCGCGCGCTGGACGTACCGTACGCCGGTTGCGTGGAACCCGCCGAGGCCTGGATGCTCCTGCAGCACGACGCCGCGGTACGGCTGGTCGACGTCCGGTCGCGCGCCGAATGGGAGTTCGTCGGCCGCGTCCCGGGCGCGGTCGAAATCGAGTGGAAGCACTGGCCGGGAATGGTCCCCAATGCAGCCTTCCTCGACACGCTGGCCGGGAAGGTCGACCGCGCCGCGCCGCTGCTGTTCCTTTGCCGCAGCGGCGGACGTTCGCACGATGCGGCGCTGGCAGCCACCGCAGCCGGATTCACCGCCTGCTACAACGTGCTGCAGGGATTCGAGGGGGACCGCGACGAGGCGGCACACCGCAACACCCTGGGCGGCTGGCGCGCAGCCGGGCTGCCCTGGAGCCAGGGCTGACGCGCTCGCGCAGGGAGAGACGACAGATGAAGGGTCTGGAAGGCAAGGTCGCCGTGGTCACTGGTGCCTCGCGTGGCATCGGGCAGGCGGTTGCACAGCGGCTGGCCGCAGAGGGCGCGTCCATCTACCTGGCGGCCGAAGGCACGCAAGCCGAGCTCACCGCGGTCGCGGCCGCCTGCGGCGCCGCCGGCGCAGCACAGGCCGAGTGGGGCCTGCACGATCTGTCGCAGGCCGATGCGCCCGCGCGCATGATCGCCGACGCGCACCAGCGCATGGGACGCATCGACATCCTGGTGAACAATGCCGGCATCCGTATCCGCAAGGCGTTCTGCGATTTCAACCATGACGACTACGACCGGGTGATGGCGATCAACCTGCGCGCGCCGTTCTACGCGAGCCAGGCGGTGGTGCCGATCATGCTGGCGCAGGGCGGCGGGCACGTGATCCATATGTCGAGCACGCTCGGCATGGTCGCCTCGCGCTTCGCGGCGCTCTACAACGTCGCCAAGGGCGGCCTGCTGCAGCTCACGCGCACGATGGCGCTCGAACTGTCCTCGCAGAACATCGTGGTCAATGCCGTCTGCCCCGGACCGATCGCCACCGAAGGCTTCGTCGCCGGCCGCAATCCGGGCGAACTCGAGCAGCGTGCACGCGACGTGCCGATCGGCCGTTTCGGCACGGCAGAGGAGGTCGCCGGCGTGGTCGCCTTCCTCTGCTCGAAGGATGCCGCCTACATCGCCGGCCACGGGCTGGTGATGGATGGCGGATACGTGATCCACTAGCAGCCAGCGGGCATACGCAGGCCCTGCCAGACCCGGAGACTCAGCCATGACGCATCGAAAGCCGCAGCCGGGACTGACCGCAGCGACGCCGCTGGCGGCGATCGCTAACCTGGCTGTCCTGGCCGTCCTGGCGCCGATGGCCACCGGCGCCATTGCCCAGCCGGCGTGGCCGTCCAAGCCGATCCGCATGGTGATCGCCTTCTCGCCGGGCGGCACGTCGGACACGCTGGGACGCATCCTCGGCCAGCGGTTGTCCGAAACGCTCGGCCAGCCGGTTGTCGTCGACTCCCGCCCCGGAGCCAGCGGCATGATCGGCGCCGATGTCACCGCGCGGGCCGCACCCGACGGCCACACGCTGATGCATGCCTACATCGGGCAGTTCTCGGTGAACCCGTCGCTGTACGCAAAAATGACGCACGACCCGGCGCGCGACTTCACGCCGATCAGCCTGGTCGCGACCGCCCCGCAGTTGGTGGTGGTGCCGCCCGAGCTGCCGGTGAAGTCGATCCGCGACCTGACTGCGCTCGCGCGTGAGAAACCCGGCCAGCTCAACTTCGGCACCGGCGGCTCGGGCACGCTCGGCTTCGTCGCCGCCGAGCTGTACCAGACGCTCGCCGGCGTGAAGATGGTGCACGTGTCGTACAAGGGGACTGTGCTCGCACAGAACGACTTGCTGGCCAACCGGGTGCAGGTGATGTTCTCCGACATGCCGATCGCCCTGCCGCAGGCCAATGCCGGCAAGCTGCGCGCGATCGCGGTCACCTCGGGCAAGCGCAGCGCGCTGCTGCCGGCGATGCCGACGGTTGCCGAGGGCGGCGTGCCCGGCTACGAGTTGCTGGCCTGGTGGGGGCTGGTCGGTCCGCGCGGGTTGCCTGCGCCGATCGTCGGCCGGCTGCATGCGGAACTGGTCCGCATCCACGCACTGCAGGACATCCGCGAGCGCTACGAGGCGCTCGGCGTCGAGCCGGCCACGAACACGCCGGCCCAGTTCACCGCGTTCATGCGCGAGGACGCGGAGCGCTTCTCGAAGCTGCTGAAGGCCGCGGGGGTAAAGGCGGATTGATCGTGCAGGCGCGCCGGGTGGCCGCCACGCGCGTCAGGTACCACTACAGGAAGTACCACAGCACGACCAGCCCGAGCGCGATCCGGTACCAGCCGAACGGCGCGAAGCTGTGCCGCGACACGTAGGCGAGCAGCGCCTGCACCGTCACCAGCGCCGTGATGAACGCAGCCCCGAAGCCGGCAGCGAACACGCCAGCATCGTCCCAGGACAGGATGGCGGCATTCTTGTACAGGTCATAGGTGACCGCGGCGGCCATCGTCGGCATCGCGAGGAAGAACGAGAAGCGGGTCGCGGTCTCGCGCGACAACCCGACCAGCATGCCGCCGATGATCGTCGACCCGGCGCGCGAGGCGCCGGGGAACAGCGCTACGCACTGGCAGAGCCCGACCTTCAGCGCATCGAGCCAGGTGAGGTTGTCGATGTCGCGCACGCGCGGCTGGCGCGGCCGCGACTCCACCCACAGGATGACCACGCCGCCCACGATCAGCGCAACGGCCACCGTGACCGGCGAGAACAGGTGGGTCTTGATCACACCGTGCAGCGCCGCGCCCAGCACCATGGCCGGGATGAACGCGATCAGCACGTTGGCCACGAACCGGTGCGCCGACGGATCGCGGCCCAGGCCGGCGATTACTTCAAACAGTTTGTCCCGGTAGGCCACGCACACCGCCAGGATGGCGCCCAGCTGGATGAAGATCGCGAACGCCTTGCCGCGGGCATCGTTCACGCCGAACATGTCCTGGGCGATGATCAGGTGCCCGGTACTCGAGACGGGCAGGAACTCGGTCAGTCCTTCGAGGACGCCCAGGATGACCGCATGCCACAGACCGAGAGATTCCACCGTCGACCACTCCCTGAATTCAACCGGGTGCGCGCGGCGTCGGCGACGCCGTCGGCTGAGCGGATGGTAGCAAGGGCCCGCCCCGCCTCCGGTACGGTTTTTCCGTCCCCACAGATACCCCCCGGTGGGGCTGGTCTTCCCCGTGGGCCGCGGTTACAATAATCCGGGTTCGAACATTGCTTTCGAACAACTCCAATAACATGCAGTGATCGAACGGCTCCCGCGTCGCCAGTCTGAACGGCGTGCGTGCAGTGCGAAACACGCGGAACACCCCGGAGTCGCAGCAGCGTCCGCTGCGGGTTTTCAATTCGCTGTCCAACCCCAGAAACGCGGTACGCCGAAACCCGCCCGGCGATCCCGCCTGATCGCGCCCACGAACTGGGCGCATGGAACTCCAACGCAGTCCTTCGCCACTCTGCCTGCCCTGCCGGGCAGGCGCCGGACGACTGTACCGAGACGACCACGGAACGAACGGATCAACTGCATGGCATTGGTGCTCAAGCTGTTGCGAGCGAATTTTCGCGATCGGGACTGGCAGCGCGGCCAGGGATACCAGCGAACCCGGCGCGTCACGCGCTGTGAGGTCACCCAGGGCGACGATGGCCATGCGGCCATCGACTCCGAGGTCCACGGGTCGGCATCGAACACCTACCAGCAACAGGTCAGGATCACGCTCGAGAACGGCAAGCTCCTGGTGGCCGGACAGTGCACCTGCCCGGTCGGCCAGAACTGCAAGCACGTGGCTGCCGTCTGCATGCACGCGGCCCGCCAGCTCGCCCAGAGCTTCGGCCTGCCTGGCCGTACCGACCGGATCGTCGCGATGCTGCCCGGCGCAGGCGCCGACGAGGCGGGCTTCGACGTCGACCTGCCGCCGCCCGGCATGGTCGCTGGCGCGGGTGTACCGGCAGCCGGAATGCAAACGGGTGACCCGGCCGGCACGCCGTCCGGATCACAGGCGCCGACCCAGCGCGAACCTGTGCCAGCGCGCGACAACGCAGCGCGCGATGCCCAGCGCGAGGCGCAACGCGAAGCGCAGCGCGAACAGCGCGAGATGCAGCGCGAACCCCAGCGCCATGGCGGCAACAGCAAGGAGTCCGCGACCGACGTGCGGCTCTGGCTCGACCGCCTGACCCATACCCACGAGGCAAGCCTCGGCGAATCCAACGGCTACCCGCCGCAGGTGCGCGAGCGCATCGTCTACACGCTCGCGCCCAGCTTCGTCCCGGGCGGACGCACCGCGCTGCTGCGCGCGTTCCAGCTGCGTTTCAAGAAGGACGGTGGCCGGGCCAAGCCGACGCCCTATCCGCTCGCCCAGCTCGCGATCAGCGATGCCCGCTTCGTGCTCGGCATCGATCGCGAGATCGGGCGGCTGGCACCGGGACGCGGTCCCGCGGCGCAGGGCGTGCGCCTCGACGAACACGACAGCGCCGCGCTGCTGCGCTGGCTGATGGCCACCCGCCGCTGCTACTGGGAGCAGGCCGGACGGGGCCCCGCGCTGCGCCCGGGCCCCGCGCGCAAGGGCACGATCAGCTGGGAGGTCGATGCCGCCGGCGTCCAGGAATGCCTGATCACGGTCGAGCCGCCGGCGCCAGTGCTGCCGCTGACGCCGCCGCAGTACGTCGACGTGAAGACCGGCGAATGCGGCCCGATCGACTGCGGCGTGCCCGACGAATTGTCGGGTGCCCTCGCGCAGGCGCCACGCATTTCGCCCGAGGCGGTGGCGCTGGTCTCCGAGACGCTGTCGAACGTGGTGAATGGCCACGCAGTACCTCTGCCGGCCGCCATCGAGGTCAGGCCCCCGCCCGACCTCACGCCGACGCCAGTGCTTACCCTGATCAGCCTGTCGCAGCCGACCACCCGCCTGCGCCAGGGCGGCGAGTTTCATTGTGCGCGCCTGACTTTCCGCTACGGCCCGGAACTGAACGGCACGCACGCCGGCAGCGGCGCGAATGCTCGGCTGGACAGCGGACGAGCCGGCGGACGTAGTGGCACCGCACGCGGACGCGGCGACCCGCGCCGGACCGCGCCGTTGAACCCGGTCTTCGAGAAAGCCAGCGCTGCTCAGATGCGGCAGGCAGGATTCATCTCGGCGGAGAAGGCCTACGGGCCGATCCTGCCATCCAAGCTGCGCAAGAGCTTTGCGCTGCCGCGCGACGCCGACTGGATCGAAGCGATGAAGAACCACCTTCCGCGCTGGCGCGAGGAGGGCTGGCAGATCACGATGGAGTCCGGCTTCGCCTACGACCTGGTCGAAGTCGACGAGTGGTATGGCGAGATCGAGGAAGGCCGCCCGGGCCAGGACTGGTTCGGGCTCGACCTCGGCATCGAGGTGGCTGGCGAGCGCTTCTCGCTGGTCGACCTGTTGCTCAAGGCGCTGCGCGAGCACGGCCCGAACTTCTTCGAGCCGGTCGACGAGTCCGATGCCGACAAGCCGATCCTGCTGCCGCTACCCAACGGCCGGCGCGTGATGCTGGCGCGCGAGCGGCTGACCGCCATCGTCGCGTTGCTGCAGGGGCTGTTCGGTGCCGGGGATTCCAACCTGCCCCCGAAGACGCTGTCGCGCTATGACGTGGGTCGTCTCGCCGCGCTCGACTCGGCGCTGGCGCTGCGCTGGCATGGTGGCGAGCGGCTGCGCGAGATCGCCTCGCGCCTGGCAGGCTTCCGCGGCGTCGAGAGCATCGAACCGCCGAAGGGCATGAACGCGACCTTGCGCGGCTACCAGCAGGACGGCGTCGGCTGGCTGCAGTCGCTGCGCGAATACGGGCTGGCTGGCGTGCTCGCCGACGACATGGGCCTGGGCAAGACGCTGCAGACCATCGCCCACCTGCTGATCGAGAAGGAAGCGGGCCGCCTGACCGAACCGGCACTGGTGGTCGCGCCGACCAGCGTGATCCACAACTGGGCGAACGAGATGAAGAAGTTCGCGCCCTCGATGAAGGTGCTGGTGCTGCACGGCAAGGATCGTGCGGAAGATTTCGACAAGATCAAGTCATCCGACATGGTGATCACCAGCTATGCGCTGCTGCCGCGCGACGAAGAGGTGCTGCAGAAGCAGCACTGGCATATCGTCGTGCTCGACGAGGCGCAGAACATCAAGAACGCGAAGACCAAGGCGGCCATCTCCGCCTGCGCGCTGGAGTCGAGCCATCGGCTGTGCCTGTCGGGCACGCCGCTGGAGAACAACCTCGGCGAGCTGTGGTCGCTGTTCCGTTTCCTGATGCCGGGGTTCCTGGGCGACGAGGCGAAGTTCAAGGTCGCCTACCGCACGCCGATCGAGACGCACGGCGATGGCGAGCGCGCGGCACTGCTGGTGAGCCGGGTACGGCCGTTCCTGCTGCGCCGTACCAAGGACCAGGTAGCTTCTGAACTGCCGCCGAAGACCGAGGTCGTGCGCGAAGTCGAGTTCCAGCCGGTGCAGCGCGACCTGTACGAGACGGTGCGCGCCGCGATGGACAAGCGGGTGCGCGACGAGATCGGCAAGGTCGGCATGGCCAAGAGCCGTATCGTCGTGCTCGACGCGCTGCTCAAGCTGCGCCAGGTCTGCTGCGATCCGCGGCTGGTCTCGGCCAAGGGTGGCGGTTCGGCGCTGGCAAAGGAAGACGTCGGCATCGAGCAGTCGGCCAAGCTCGCCACCCTGATGGAGATGATCGAGGAGCTGATGAACGAACGCCGGCATGTGCTGGTGTTCTCGCAGTTCACCAGCATGCTCGAGCTGATCGAGGCGGAACTGGCGGCGCGCAACTACAAGTGGGCCAAGCTCACCGGCGAGACCGTCGACCGCCAGGCCGAGGTCGAGAAGTTCCAGGGCGGCAAGGTACCGATCTTCCTGCTCTCGCTGAAGGCGGGCGGCGTCGGCCTGAACCTCACCGCAGCCGATACCGTGATCCACTACGACCCGTGGTGGAACCCGGCGGCGGAAAACCAGGCCACCGACCGTGCGCACCGCATCGGACAGGACAAGCCTATCTTCGTCTACAAGCTGATCGCCGCCAATTCGGTCGAGCAGAAGATCATGGACATGCAGAAGAAGAAGGGCGACCTGGCCGCGATGATGCTCGACGGCGCCGATTCCGGCTGGAAGGCGCTGACGTCCGACGACCTGGTTTCGCTGTTCAGCTGACCGCGCTGATGACGCAGGACACCGCCCACCGGGCATGTCTTCGCAATGCGTAGTGTTGTCATCAGCGAGTTGATAGACTAGGTTGAAGCATCACGGTGCTCGATGCGCATGAGCGGCTGCAACGCTCGGTATACCGATAACCCGGCTGTACGCCCTCTCCACCCTGCCCCACGAGACTCCGCCGATGCGTTTCCCTTGCCCGCTGAATGCCGCCCCGGTCGCCATGGATGCACTCATCGCTTCACGCGGGTCCAATCGCCGGCGCACTGGCGCCTCGCCCGTCGGGGCCCGGCTTCCGGCAGTGGTCCGGCGCGTCGCACTGTGCGTACTGCTGCTC